>JAUYTH010000077.1 GCA_030695165.1 Bacteroidales bacterium | reverse complement strand
TATTGTGTCAAATTTAGGTTAAACAATATGTTTTTCGAAGGCAAACTATAGTTAGTTCCAAATCTCCAGCTTACCTGACCAAAATCGTAGAACAGCCATTTGTCAAAAAGTGGCAGCGACCATCCTGTCACACCTATCTGGCCGTATATCCCGACAGACTTTGAAATTGGTTTGAAAATTTTGAGGTCCGCCCCTGTACGAAACATATTAAAATTGCCAACAGTTGCGAGTAAATGAATATTACCCGGAATTCTTAACTGCTGGCTAAATGTGAAAAAACCCGGCCTCACCCTACTCTCTTCATTTGAATATTCGTCATAAACGGGAAGAATTATTTGAGCTGTCAACAAAGCTCCTCTCCACATAGAGAGTTCCAATGTAGGGTTGAGATTAAGTTGAAGCACATACATTCTGTCAAAACGTGAATTCTTGAATCGGAATTGTGGGTAGAATTTAAGATCTGCCCTCCATTTGCTTTCATTATAAAATTGACCTTTCTTACCATCAATATTTGAAAGAACGTTTGTTTTATAGTTTATAAAAGGATCTGAGTTCCATATCATCTCTTCGTCAGCGCCTCTTAGCTGCTTTGAAGAGAAGTATTTGTGAGTCGGAATACCTCTTTCTAAAAAAACAATCTCAATTCTGTAATTAGTAAACTCGTTGCTATGCATTTGTAAAACATCCCTGGCAGCTTTAAAGGCCCTCTCTTTTGTTACGAATGCAGTCCCTTCCAGAAAAAATTGCTCTTTCTCTTTTTTGCTTATCTCTCTTACGTTTTCAAAACCTGCTTTAATCAGTGCCTTCTCTATAACACTCTGACTATTTGCCGCAGAGGCTAAAAAGGTTAAAAATATAGCAGCAGCCAAGACTTTAATACTAAATGGAAGCTTTTTATTTTTATGCTTCAACATACTGTTATATTCGAATACCTTTTAATAGTGTGATAAACTGGATATTAAACTACTAAAAATAGTCTATTGCAAATGTAAGTTTTTTTCTTGATTATTCAAATATTTTTTAAATTATTATCAATTATTTAACATACTCATTGTTATATGTTGAGTTCTCATATCTAATTATATAGAAATATAAAAGCCAAACTAACATATCAACTCCCTTGTTACGCCTGTAATTTACATAATAAAACATAATTGAATATGGAGTGCAATAGCTTATCTTTACATTAAAATATTACTTGAAATGGGAAATACAATCAAAATATATTCACCGGAAAGCTCTCAAACTCTACATATAACCTTAGCAGAAAGCGCAGTAAAGGCTGGGTTTCCATCCCCTGCAGAAGACCACTCGGAGTTAAAACTGGATCTTAACAAAGAGCTGATTAAAAATCCCTCGTCCACTTTTTTTGCTCGAGTCAGCGGAGAGAGTATGATTGACGACGGAGTAGACAACGGAGATCTTCTGGTTGTAGATAAATCTGTTGTGCCTTTCGACGGAGCAATGGCTGTCTGTTATATCGATGGTGAGTTTACTCTCAAGCGTGTGAAAATTGATAAAGAGTCTGTGACCCTAATCCCGGCAAATTCAAAGTTTAACCCGGTGAAAATAGACAAAGGGAGCGATTTCCTAATATGGGGGGTTGTGCGTTATCTGATTAAAAAACTCTAAATTAATAGGATTAAGATACTATGAACATTATTAAATATACTTTCAGATCTCTTTTTCTTATCTATGTCGCCATAGTGATATTTGCATCTCTGTACTCCTTCAAAAACACATCTGTTGACCTCTCTTTTTTTATACTTGGAGTTAGAGTTGACAGGCTTGTACATTTTATAATGTTTCTCCCATTCCCCCTCTTTGCCTGGCTTGCATTTGGATCAACTATAAAGAGATATACTGGTAGGTTCTCTATGTCTGCTCTTGCCATTTCGGGCCTGCTTATCTCTACCATAACTGAAACTCTTCAGACCCTTAACCCGAACAGGGACTTTGACTATATTGATCTTATTGCCAACTACTCTGCAATAGTTGTCGGAACAATTATGGTTGCACTAATTGAAAAATACGCAAAGAATGTATGGCCTGGCAGATTGCAATAACTTTTATGTAAGTTGTGAAAGGGTTTTCAACCCCTCGTTGTGTGGCAAACCTGTTATTGTGCTAAGCAACAATGACGGTTGTGTAATATCCAGATCTCAGGAAGCTAAGCAACTGGGTATTAAAATGGGAGAGCCTTTGTTTAGAATTAAAAAATTAATTAAAAAAGAGAGGGTTTACCTCTTCTCTTCAAATTTTGCCCTATATGGAGATATCTCCTGGAGGATAATGGAACGACTCAGGCAGATGGTCCCGGCAATTGAGGTCTATTCTATAGACGAAGCTTTTATTGACTTCCGAGGCATCTCCGATGAGGTTGCAACATCATTAGCCAGAAATATAACTTCAATATTACTCAGAGATGTGGGAATTCCTGTAAGTATTGGGTTATCAACTACAAAAACATTAGCAAAGGTGGCTGCCAGACTTTGTAAGAGATATCCAAAGCTCAATAATTGCTGCGTTATGAACAAAGATTCAGATATTGAGAAGGTACTAAGCAAATTTCCGGTTGAGGATGTTTGGGGAGTAGGAAGGAGGTATTCAAAAATGCTCAATAGCGAGGGAGTATATACTGCAAAAAAATTTATTGAGTGTAATCCTCTATGGGTCAGGGAAAAAATGAGCATTGTGGGGCTTAGAACCTGGAAGGAGCTCAATGGGGAGCCTAGTATAGGGTTTGAAGAAAATCTAAATGACAAACAACAGATTTGCACAAGCAGAAGCTTTTCAAGTGATCTTTATGACCACGAAAAAGTTATAATGGCCATTGCGAAGTTTGCCTCATCAGGAGCAGAGAAATTGCGAAAACAAGGCGGAGTTACCTCACAATTACACATCTTTATCCTCACAAACCCGTTCAAGGAGGGTGTTAAGGAAGACTACCGTAGCATAGTTGTTCCTCTAAGTTATCCTACAGATAGTACATTTGAAATTGTAAAAGCCAGCTGCAGCGCAGCTTTATCGATTCTTAAAAGTGGTTACGGGTATAAAAAGGCCGGGGTGATAATTACAGATATCACCAAAAAAAACGAGACTACAGGCTCTCTCTTTTGTGAAAAAGATCTCGGAAAAGAGAGCGATTTAATGAGAAGTCTGGATGAGATTAACCTAAAATATGGCAGAGATACTCTGGTAACTGCTGCCCAAGGTGTAGATAAAATTCAATACAATATGAATAATCTTTCAAGAAGATATACAACATTTTGGGAAGATATAATTAAAGTGAAAATTTAACTAAATAGATCCCGTATTCTCCAATTTCAACCTCAATATTTTTATCGGATGAGAGGAGATACTCTCCTTTCTCGTGGGTTAGGAGATTTTCTGTTTTGTAGACAAACTTATCCGATAATTTCAGATGGGCAAAAGCCTCTGATGGTATCTTCACTGCTGCTTTATAATAATTGTTTGAAAAATTAACCACAGCAAGAACAAATGACTCTTCACAACTTCTGATAAATGAAAAAAGGTGGTCTGGATTATAAGCGGAAGAGGCTGGGTTGGCGTATTGAAGGTCATATTTTTCGCCTTTGGTTACAGAGACCTCTTGTATTGCTATGTTCAACAATTCTTTGTATATCTCTCTAATCTTAGGATCTGACTCACCTGTAAGCCATTCACGGACTGTCTTGAC
>JAUYTH010000076.1 GCA_030695165.1 Bacteroidales bacterium | reverse complement strand
CTCTGCACCAAGCCTTAAATTTGTAGCAGCTCGGAAGTTCGACTCAATATATTTGTTTTCGGTGTTAAACTCATATTTGTCAAAAGACTCGCTCATCATCACTATTTTTGAGTAATTGGCCCCTTCGTAATCTACACTTATAAGGGCGACCTTTCCAAACACATATGATGCTCCTATGTTCCACCTGAAAGGGGATGTTACTCTATAGTTGTACTCGCCAACCGGTGAGAGAATATTGCTTTTATAACCATCTGAATAGCGTGCATCTATTGTCTCCTCCCACTGGTCTGACATCAATAGCCAGGTAGGGGTAGATATACTTCCCCCCACTCTAAACCCTGCAAATGGAAGAGCGATAAAGCCAACTTTCGCATTTATCCCAACGCCGGTTGTATTTTGTTCAAACAGGTGAGAGAATGATGAGAATTTAGAGTCGAAGAGGGCAGAGTTAACTGCGCTTTCTGAATACTTCTGATAATCGCTATAACTGATTGACTGCATCCCCAGATTGATCCCCAAAAAGAGTTTATCAGAGATGTTTGCCCCTGCATTAAAGACAATCTCAGAGAGATTACCCTTTCTCTCACGGTAGAACTCCTGCTTGAGCTCTCCTGCGAGTACAATCTGCTGACCGACTATGTTCTCGGTTGCTCCTATATAATCATAATCTGAATCCGGAAGAGGGTCAAGCAGGTTTGAGTTCCAGGAGAGGATCTCTTTCCAGGATGCCTCAGGGAAGTCGTAGAATGGATTCCACTGGTCGTTGATGTCCAGATCTCCGTTGAAGATGCCGCCTAACCCGTCTGCAAGAGAGCCTAACCAGCTGGAGTTGGCATTTAATCCGCTGGTATATGATCTTGAGGTGTAGTTGTTTAGCTTGTTTACAGCTACACCGAAGCTTATGCTTTTAAGCCCGTAAGGGCTGTTACCAATCTTTATAGAGCCTGTAAACCCGAGGTTTGATATCCCAATTCGTGTCCATTTTTCACTCTCCTTGTTACTGAGATAGGTTGTATTTGAATTATCCGACACCAACGAGGGTGTAAAGGTAAACTCCGAGTAACGGTAGATTGCAGATGAAGCCGGATTAATACTCATTGCGTAGCTATCTCCCCCAAGAGAGGCAAAGGCATTTCCCATTGCAATTGATCTTGCACTACCTTCGTACCGGATTTGTGAGAATTTGAGTGCGTCAAAGGCATTCTGTGCAACAATAGTGTTTGTAACTACTACTGCTATAATAATAGATAATACTCTTTTCATAATAATTTCAAAACTTATCTGCGATATGAACTTCCGCTGCTGCTTGTGCTGCTTGTGCTGCTTGAGCCGCTGCTTGAGCTGCTGCTTGATGTGTTTGAAGATGATGATGATGACCCTGCACTACTTGCCGGTGGTGAAGAGACCGAACTTCTTGAGGCGCTGTTGCTGTTATAAAAACTGCTATTAGAAGTTGATGAGGAGCCTCTTGTAAATGTATTGTTATTGGAAGAGCTGCTCCTTTGGTTTTCTGATGGCCTGTAGTTGCTGGACGAGATTACATCATCTCTTCTTTGTGAGCTGCCTCTGGTAGTAGAGGTGCCGGTTGTAGAAGATCCCGAACTTCTGTTAACTGTGCCCGAACTTCTGTTAACTGTGCCTGAATTCCCTGTACCCTCATTATTACTACGTCTTACAGAAGATTGAGTGTTATTTGAACCTCTGTTTACCTCTGTATTGGTACGGGTTGTTTCTCTGGTTGAAGAATTACGGGTTATCTCGGAACTTCTCCTTGAAGAGCTCTCCCTCTCTACTCTAGAGGTAGCCTCTGTATTACCTCTTCTTTGTCCACTCACCTCTCGGGTTTGGCTATTGGTTGTAGAGCCGTACCCCTCAAATCTTGAATCTCTCCTGTATTGACTCTCCGATGAACTGATATCTCCGGTATAGAATCTTGCTCCTCGAACCTGCTCAACTCTTGCAGCTTGTCTTGTATAGGAGCCACCGGATACAACTGCACGTGAACCTGGAGTTGTGTTTGATCTTGCACTCTCCCTGCGACCGTAATAGAAATCTCTGGAGCTGGTGTAACGATACCTCTCGGGGTCATTCCAATTGTAGAACCAGTATCCGTACGACTCACCAGGATAGTACCAGGAGGAGTAGTAGCTTTCCCAGGGACTTCTGATCAGACCATATCTGTTCCACCAGAAATAGCCAATACCTGCAAAAGGATCCATATAGTACTGGTTGTATCCGTAAAAGCCACTTCCAAACCAGGGACTCATAAAGTATGAGTACCACGGACTATACATATTATGCATTCTGCTCATTCTCCAAAATGAAGAGTAACCAAAATCCCAGAACCAGGGATTGTAGTAATCCATATAGGAGTAGGTTATATTTATTTGGTACTGAGGGTTCTCAAATTTTGTGAGCCGCTCTTCAAAAGATTCACCGGGGTTAAGAATGAGATAGGTCTTCTCTTCCATATCATCAATATCTATGTTCACATTGCCGTTTTCATCCACATAGGCTGCCTCAACAACCTTACCGTTGATAATCACACGATTTGACTCTTTTGTCTTCCCTTTAAGGAGTTCAATTTTTGAGTCATTCTCTGTGTTAACTACTATGTAGCCGTTTGTGGACGGTCTTTGATAGATGGCATCTTCGTAACCGGAAGATGCATATCTGGTTGTGGTTCCGCAAGAGCTAAGAATCAATCCCAGTATTATAGGAACAATAATTGTAATTGTGTTTTTCATCTTGCACCTCCTGTGTTTTAAATTATTTTGTACTTTTGTGCCTTCATTGCAAATGTACTCAAAAATCATACCATATAGCACATAATAAGTAGCAAATTATAATATTAAATCAATAAAAATGGCAAAAGAGATTGTAGGAAGAGAGGAGAACTATTCACTGTGGTACAATAATCTGGTAACAAAGGCAGATCTTGCAGAGAACTCTGCCGTGAGAGGGTGTATGGTTATCAAACCCTACGGATATGCAATTTGGGAGAAGATGCAGGCTCAACTGGACAAGATGTTTAAAGAGACAGGGCACGTAAATGCCTATTTTCCACTGTTTATTCCAAAGTCATTTCTAAGCAAGGAGGCCGAACACGTTGAGGGTTTTGCAAAAGAGTGTGCAGTGGTTACCCACCACCGTCTTATGGCAAATCCGGACGGACCGGGAGTTGTCGTTGACCCGGATGCCAAACTGGAGGAGGAGCTCATTGTAAGACCAACCTCGGAGACAATAATATGGAGTACATACAAGAACTGGATAAAATCTTACAGAGATCTTCCTCTGCTAATTAATCAATGGGCAAATGTTGTTCGCTGGGAGATGAGAACCCGCCTTTTTCTAAGAACTACAGAGTTTCTTTGGCAGGAGGGTCACACAGCACATTCAACCCGCCAGGAGGCAATTGAGGAGACCGACAGAATGGTTCAGGTCTACGCAAAGTTTGCACGTGAATATATGGCTATGCCTGTGATAGTAGGTAAGAAAAGCGAAAGCGAGAGATTTGCCGGTGCGCTGGAGACTCTCTGTATTGAGGCTCTGATGCAGGACGGTAAAGCTCTTCAGGCAGGTACATCGCACTTTCTGGGGCAAAACTTTGCCAAAGCATTCGATGTACAGTTTGCAAATAAAGAGGGTGGACTGGAGTATGTCTGGGCGACATCGTGGGGTGTCTCAACCAGATTAATGGGAGCTCTGGTTATGGCTCACAGCGATAACAACGGTCTGGTGCTTCCTCCAAAACTTGCTCCAATTCACGTTGTTATGGTTCCAATCTTCAAAACACAGGAGGAGAACGACAGGATTATTGAAAAGATGGGTGAGATGAAAACTCGGCTGGAGAAGTTTGGCCTTACCGTTAAAATAGATACCAGGGATAACCTTCGTTCCGGTTTTAAGTTTGCAGAGTGGGAGCTTAAGGGGGTTCCTGTGAGAGTTGCCATCGGGCCGAGAGATCTTGAAAATGGAACAGTCGAGGTTGCACGCAGAGATACCTTATCCAAGGAGTCAAGAGAGCAGCAGGGGGTTGAGGAGTATATACTCTCTCTAATGGATGATATACAGGAGAATATATACAACAAAGCTCTGGATTTTAGGATTAAGAACACCTTTAAAGTAGATGACTTTGACACCTTTAAGACAAAGATTGAGGAGGGTGGTTTTCTTTTGTGCCATTGGGATGGCACCACCGAAACAGAAGAGAAAATAAAAGAGGAGACAAAAGCAACAATAAGATGCATTCCAATGGAAGATGAGGGGCTGGAGAGCGGTTTTTGTGTTTATAGCGGAAAACCGTCAAAAGGGAGAGTATTTTTTGCAAGAGCGTATTAAAATATATATTTTTACAAACGATATTAATTAATAGTTACAACAAAATAAAGAGTGATGTCAACAGATTTACCGTCCCGACAGAGAGAAATTCTGGCAGGTTTCAACAGCAAGTCCCAAATCAAGCTTCAGGTTTTTAACCACTCGATGGAGCTCTTTAACCAGATTAAAGAGATTCTCAATGAGATGAGCAACGATCTCAACGATCTGTTAGACAGCAATGACAGAAGAATCCGTCTGGAGTACCGGGACCGGGGGAAATTTGAGGCAGAACTTAAATTTGCAGATGATGTCCTAATCTTTAGTATGCACTCAGATACCTTTATATTTGACAGAGATCACCCTGCCTGGAAGACGGACTATCTTAAAAAAAATCCAAACAATGGTTTCTGCGGAATTATCAGCGTATACAACTTTCTATCAGATTCAATTAAGTATAACAGACCGGAGGATTTGGGATATCTGGTTGCCAGAATATTCATAAACAAGGATAAACATTTTCTGGTAGAGGGTAAAAAGCAGCAGGATAATGTGGTTGGCACATTCGGTAAAAAGCAGCTGGGGAGAGAGGAGTTGGTCGGAATTGTGGAGAGTGCAATTCTATACACCCTATCTTTTGACCTTTTAGTTCCCCCTTTTGATTTGGTGAAGGTTGCAAGTGTGGAGCAGATTAACGATAAGATAGAGAGCGCCAAACTGCAGACAGGTAAGAGGATGGGATTCAGATTTAATTCTGACGATGTTCTTGAAGATTAGTATACTTTTAATTGTTCCATTTCTAAACTAAGTTTTAATGTTAAAAAAGCTCTTACTCTCTGCCATACTCTGTTTTTTTACATCTTATGCTGCCTATTCTCAGGATAAAGTGGTTAAAGAGGTTGTCTCTAAGGAGATTCCGCAGATGAGTGTCGGGCACGAGCTGTGCGTAATTATTGCCTCAAAAATAGAAATCCCGGTTCTTGTTCCGCCGCCGCCTCCCCCAAGCAGATGGAAAGGTGGAACGCTTTTCCAGGTAGGCTTTTCACAGCTCTCTTTAACTAATTGGTCATCCGGAGGATATGATAATATTGCCTTGAATACCTTTATAAATATCTACAGAAACTACGCAGTGAGAAAGGAGATGTTTTGGGAGAACAGGTTACAGATAGGCTATGGTTTTGTACACTCTTTTGGAGACAGATATAGAAAGAGCGACGATAAGTTTATCTTCGACAGTAAGCTGGGTTACAGAGCTTTTAATGAATTTTTTGCTGCAGCCTCATTTAACTTCAGGAGTCAAATGGCAAATGGCTTCAGCTATCCGGCAAACAGAGATCCAATACTGCTTTCGGGTCCGTTTGCGCCAGCTTATTTCTCTTTAGGTGTTGGGGTAGATTATAAACCTATAAAATCTATCTCACTTAACTTCTCACCCCTTACAGGAAATCTTGTGGTTGTGGAGAAAAGAGAGCTCCGTGTGAGATATGGGAATAAAATAGATCAGGCCACAAAGCTGGAGCTTGGTGCTCAGTTTAAAATGGAGTATAAAAATCAGGTTAGAAAAAATCTAAATATAACAACTACACTTAATCTGTTCTCCGACTATCTTGGTAAACCCGAGAACATTAAGGTACACTGGGACTTTTTTGCAGATTCAAAAATCAACAAGTATTTCTCTGTAAATTTGAGGACAAATCTCATCTATGACGATGAAATTCTCATTGCCAACAAAGAGGGAGAACTTGCTCCAAGGCTGCAGTTTAAAGAGATTTTGTCCGTAGGATTCTCATATACTATCGGTGATTTCAAAAAGTGATGATTACTAAATTTAAAGAGTCTCTTGTTCAACTGACAGGGCAAAAGGATTTTCATCCTGCCTCGCCGGATAACCCGAAAATTCTTCTTGCCGTAAGCGGTGGAATTGACTCTATGTGTATGGCACATCTGTTTGCCAGAATCTACTACTCAAACTTTGCAATTGCAACGGTTAACTTTTCACTGAGAGGGGAGGAGAGTGACTCAGATGAAGATCTGGTAAGTGAGTGGGCAGCCGAAAGAGGAGTTCAGTTTTTTTCCAACACATTCGACACAAAAGGGTATGCCAAAAGTATGGGAATATCTACTCAAATGGCAGCCAGAGATTTGAGGTACAACTGGTTTGAAACTCTTATGACAACACACGGTTTTGACTATCTTGCGGTAGCTCACCACCTTAATGACTCGGTAGAGACCTTTTTTATAAATATTTTAAGGGGTACCGGTTTACAGGGACTCACCGGAATTAGGAAAAAAAATGGTACAACCATAAGGCCTCTGTTGGGATTTTCACGAAGAGAGATAGCTGAATTCACAAAAAAAGAGAACATACCTTTTCGTGAAGATAGCTCAAATTATGAGAGCCACTACTCCAGGAATCGTATCAGAAATATGGTCTTCCCGGAGTTTGAGATTATAAATCAATCATTTCTAAAAACAGTAGAGAGAGATATGGCCAATGTGGAGGCTGCATCAGATATCCTTGAAGATCTTTTCAAACAGAAGCGCAACTCCCTAATCGATGATAAATCCGGCAGAATCTCTATCCCTGCCCTACTTAAAGAGAGGCGTCCGGATTACTGGCTCTTCCTGCTACTGGATAAATATGGTTTTAACCCCGGGCAGATAGAGCAGATTTACGACTCACTCCAAGGACAGCCCGGGAAGGAGTTTCACTCAGACAGCTGCCTGCTTCTAAAAGATAGAGATTATCTGCTAATCTACCCGAAAGGCACTCCGATGAATAACCCGCCAATAGCTCCGGATATTGCAATGTTTGAGAAGCCCAAAGAGTTTCTTGACTCCTCTTTAGATGAGTTGCTGGAGCTGCTGGATGATGAGCCTGTACAAGAGAGTGAGCCCACTCCAGTTAATAGTGTGAGTGTAGATATTACCGCTAATTTAGAGTGTGTGGATGTTGATATTGTCAAAGCCGGAGATTATCGCGAACTATCATTCGAGGGCACTCAAATGAGATTCTCAATCTACCCTAAGCCGCAAGGATTTAAGTTTAAAAAAGAGAGAGCGATTAGGCCTGAGTTTACCGGCGATCTCTTTGTCGTATCATCCGACGCAACTGTGACCGAGAGCACCCTGCTTATAGATGCAGATCTTGTAAAATTTCCGGTTTCGGTAAGGAAGTGGAGAGAGGGAGATAAATTTATGCCTCTTGGAATGAGTGGCTATAAGAAGATAAGCGACTATCTGACAGATATTAAGATGGATAAAATAAGAAAAGAGACCCTTCTTGTTACTCTCTCAGAAGATAAGATAGTTGCAATTCCGGGGTTTCGAATTGATGAGCGTTTCAAGATATCACAACATACAAAAAATATCCTGGAGATAAGTCTTTTATAACTTCTACTCCAGGATACTCTCTTAAATTGGTTATCGCCTAATCTCCAAAGATATTAGTTAAACCAGATATTGTACGGCACCCTTGCATAGTGCTTGATTCCTGTCTCGGACTTGAGTGTCTGGTACGCTTTTTCAATAAGATAGTTCGGGTTGGAGATAGCTTTGGCGGCTGCCCCGCTGTTCATAAGCATCTCCATCAGTTTATCGATGGGCGATTTCAAAACTGGATACTCAACAATTCTGTAAGACTCAAGATTTGAGTGAGATGCAGCAGAGCTGATAGCCTCTGTCAAACCACCCCTCTCGTCTGCCAAGCCAATCTTAATAGCATCCACTCCGGACCAAACCCTTCCCTGAGCAATCTCATCTACCCTCTCTGGAGTCAAATCTCTGCCCTGAGCAACCAGATTGATAAAATCGGTGTATATCTCCTCTACTGCAGATCTTACAAACTCAACCTCCTCACTGTCCAGAGGCCTGAATCCGGACATTATATCGCTGTGTTTGTTTGTGTTAACTGTTTGCGGGTTAATATGCAGATGTTTTTTCATTGTTTTTGCAATGTTTGGAACCATACTGAATACCCCTATAGAGCCTGTTAGAGTGGTGTTGTTGGTTATAATTTTTGTGGCTTTAGCAGATATCCAGTAACCGCCGGAGGCAGCATAATCTCCCATACTTACAATAACCGGCTTCTTCTCCATAAGAAGAGATATTTCACGGTCGATAAGGTCTGAACTCTGGGCGGAGCCTCCCGGTGAGTTTACACGAAGAACCACAGCTTTGATTGTGCTGTCTTTTCTTACTTTAGAGAGATGCTCGATAAATGAATCAGAAGCTATGTTCTCTTCTGATTTTCCCATAATAATCTCACCATCTGCATAGATAATGGCAATTTTGTTTTTCTCCTTGTAATTTATCTTTTTGGTAGCAGTAGAGTAATTATTGCTTGTAATCATCTTAAGATGTTTTTCATCTTCCACGCCAAAGAGTTTAACAAGTGTATCTGCCATCTGATCTTTGTACATAAGTCCATCTACAAGACCTGCGTCAAGAGCCTTTTGGGCAGTGGTGAGCTCCAGATTGTCTGTCATCTGATTTATCCTTTCCGGTGATAACCCTCTTGCGGCAGAGATATCTGCAACCCAGGTACCCCATACTCCATCCAGGTATGCCTTGAGCTGCTCTCTGTTCTCTGCACTCATCTCGTTACTGATAAACTGCTCTGCAGCAGCTTTAAATTTGCCGTGGCGGATCAACTGAACCTCAACTCCCAGTTTGTCCAGCATATCTTTAAGAAATAGGGAGCTTATGCTAAGTCCGGTCAAAGGAGACATACCTGTAGGGCTCATATAGATCTTATCTGCAGCTGTAGATAGGTAGTATGCTGCCTGCGAGAAGTTATCTGCATATGCAATTACAGGCTTTCCGCTCTCCCGGAACCGGGTGATTGCACTGCGAATCTCCTCCAGATGGCTAATCCCTGCACTTATCTCAGTAACATTCATATAGATGAACTTGATTGAAGGGTCAGTTGCAGCTCTCTCAATTGTCTGAACAAAATCCAGTATACCTTGTGTCTTTTCCACCCCTCCCATAGGGTTGAAAATTGCAAATGGATCTTCGAAAGCCTGCTCAGCTATAGGGTCGCTAAAGTTAAGTTTTAGAATTGCAGATTTTGGTACGACAGGTTTGGCGTTGCTCGAGAAGGTAGCCATAGAGCCTGCAATCCCGAGAAGTATAAAGAAACCTATTGCCAGCGCCAACAATGAGCCGACAAAAGTTCCAAGAACGATCTTAAAAAAACTTTTCATCTTTTTTAGTATTATAATGTTTTTGATTACGGTATATTATGACAAATATAGATATAAATAAACTCAAAAAGCAAGTGGTTTTTAACGCAAAGATGCCTTGGAAAAGATGTGTTCCGGAATCTGCTGGTCAAAACTTATTGTATTGGTGCGGAACTCGGTTCCCTTTCCCTCTTTGAGCATATCTTTGTATATAACAAGAGATGGGTACCATCTGTTCTCTACTCGTTTAATATTTTTCATCTCCGCCCTCTTAAGCAGCTGCCCACTCTTGGCGTACATCTCCTGTTTTAGCGGAATATACCTCTCGCTGTCTACCCACATCTTTTGCCTGTAGTAAGCAATGTCATTCACATTCGCAGTGAGTTCCAGAATAATCACATCCCTGGAGTCGAGAGTATCCCTGCCTGTAATATTAACATCATAAACATCACTAAGCTTGCGGTCATCCATCATATCTTCGTAGGAGAGGTCAGATCCCATAACCGACTGTCGAAGCAGATGCCCCGATATCTGAATTGTACGGTCAGCCGCAGGGGTGTATATCCAGAGCTGGCCCCGGAGCTTGAGCATTTTGGTCCCCGCCTCAGATGCGGGCGAGAGATACTCTGTGAATGATTTTTGATCTCCCTCCGTCCAGCTTTTTGCAGTAATAGTGCGGCTGGAGCGTCTGCCGTGAATGGTCATTGAGGACTCTGCAATCTGATTTCTGGAGGAGAGATTTTCATCAATTTTTCTTAAAATTGATTTACCATCCTGGCTACTCGCCTCTGCTGCATATAGGGTAGTAGCCCCGATTAAAAGAGCTGTCAGAACTTTTTGGCAGAGACAAATTTTATATCTTCTTAACTTACTATTCATATCTATAATCTGTTTTAAATAAACTGTTTTACACTCTGTTTTGGAACAATCACACCTCGAGTTCATTGAAGAGTCTTGCCGTCTCTCTTTTATAGATCCCTATTCCGGCCAAAGCGTTGCCAAGAATTACCGAGAATATTCCGGGTATAAAACCGATATAGTAGGTTGTGGGGGTTATTGCTGTTCTCATTACAGAGGGCATAACCATTGTTGAGTTTTGCATCATCCCGGACATATCCACTCCGTGAATATTGATGTAGAGCACTATCGAGTAACCAATAACAGTTCCGAAAATTGAGCCAATTGTACCAATCAGCAGTGCCTCAAAGAGGAGAGTTTTGTAGATGTGACCTTTGCTCTCACCCATAGCCAGCCTTATGCCAAACTCGCTATATCTGCGGAGTGCTCCCAAAAGGCCTCCGTTCCAGAGCACAATTGCCATTGCAGATACAAATATGAAGACCATTAACCCGCTCACAAAATCGGTGTAATCTACCATCTCTGCCATACCTGCCTGGTCACGGAGGGTGATCATTACCGGAGAAAACTCATCTTCGTTTTGTGCTAAAGTTGGCTGTGAATTGAAACGGGTTTTTATGGCCAGCGCCTTCTCGGAGTTGAAATAGGTGTCGGGCAGAAACCCGAGTATTTCACTACAGGCCCCCTCCATACCAAAAGCTTTTTGAGCATCTGCAATATCCATAACAATAGCCCCTCTGTCCAGCCCGGTAGCTCCAAAGAGCAGAGTGCCGGATACCTTGAGGTTGTAGAATGCAAAACCACCATCCATTGTAGATCCGAATAGTGTAAATGTATCTCCGGGTTTAATGTCAAACCTGCGGGCAAGCTCATCTGAGATGAGAACCTCTCCCGCATTTGCCGGCATACCTCCTTTAACAATAGACTCCTGCAGGTTAAACCTGCCAGCCTCCTTAGACTCTTTGTTAAATAGGTCTACTGCCCAACCTATTGCCGGAGCTTGTCCTCTGGTCTCCCCGTTTGCATCGGGAAAATCTGCTAGCGCCCCGAAACGGATTCGTTTAACCCAATCTACCCCGGGTTCAAATGCTTTGAGCTCTGTCAAAAGGTTGTCTGCGTCAAGAATGGCAAGATCGTTCGGAAACTGATCTGCATCTGCTGCATAGGCTTTAGTCATAACTTTGAGCTCTCCGGTGTTGAAGTTCGCATTCATACGAATGGAGTCTCCCATTATACCGGTGAGCCAGCTGTACATAACAACGGTGAGCATTGTTCCGGTAGCGACAACTATTATTGGGAGCAAACTTCTTCCTTTGTCCTTGATTACCCCTTTGAGTAAAAATCTCTTCATCTTCTCATTTATTAATGTGGTGTAATTTTGAGAATTATACAATTTTGCCCCTTAACGCATCTGTAGGTCTCATCCTGGATATTCTTCTGGTAGGGATATAACTCACAACCAAAGAGGATAGGACAACCAGGATTACAGAGGTTAGAATCATTCCTGCTCCGTAATAGGGGGTGATTTTATCTGCAATTGCAATTCCGGCCTGGTCTGCACTGGCGGGCATCGGAATACCTGTCTTCTGCAATAAAAGAAGAAACGGAACTCCCCAAATCATACCCAAAAGAATTGCAAGAAGAGAGTGAGTTGTACCCTCTATTGTGAAGAGCCCTACAACTTTTTTTCGTGTCATCCCAAGTGCAATATAGGTTCCGATCTCTTTTTGTCTGCGAAAAATTGAGAGCACCTGGGTGTCAAATATTGCCAGAAGAGCAATAGCCAACAGAAGCCCCGAAATCACAGTTGAGCCACCTTTTTTGGCGGTCATAATATCTTTGAGATCTTTAAGCAGATAGTCATTATCTCTGTAACTCCATCCACCATACTGTTGCGGTGCAACTGCCCCCTGAGAGAGAACCACCAGAGTGGCCTCATTGTACATAGATGTCATCTCCCGGAGTCTCTCCAGCGGGATGTAAATCTGGTTAAGATCTGCAGTCGGTACATTTGTCTGGAAAACGGATACAATGGTAACCTCCCGTGCATCAAAGGTGCCGTTTGAATCTCTCCATCTCACAAGTACTCTGTCACCCTCTTTAAGCCGGGCACTCTGTGAAAACCTCCTCCCGATAATTGCCGGTATATAATCCGGATCACTGTTATCTGATGTCAAAAGTTCGCTTGGAATCTTTAAAATCTTCTGATTTGGGTCAATCCCTTTAATGAGTGTGTTTAACATTCTTCCTCCCGGGTATGCAGTTGCCTGAGTGAGCAATATTGATGCAGCATCTCCTCTCTCTATCAAAGTAGCTATCTCAGGTGGAATTGAGGAGTGTGCATCTGCAAAAGTATATGGGTCATAGGGGTCATATCCGGGGTGCCAAAGCTGCCCCGAGCCTATCTCCCAGTCAATTGTGTCTCTCTGAGCCTGCATATTCCATCCGTCCAGCATACCGTTATAAAAGAGAATTATGACGAATGCAATAGAGAGAACTGTAACATTGAGCCAGGTTCTTAACCCGGATCCGTACAGATTTTTGAAAGCAAGTTTTAACTCCAGCATAGTTTAACCCTCCGATTTCCTTTCGTCCCTCTCTACCATCCCATCTTTTAGATAGATTATCCTATCCAGATATTGCATCACCTTCTCGTCGTGCGTAGAGAAGATAAATGTGGTATTGAGCTCCTTGTTAAGTCTCTTCATAGTCTGGACAATCATATGTGAATTCTGGGAGTCCAGGTTTGCAGATGGCTCATCTGCAAGTACCAGAGCAGGCCTCTTTACCATTGCCCTGGCTATTGCCACCCTTTGGCACTCACCGCCGGAGAGTGTAGATGGTCTCGATTTTGCTCTATCTGCCAACCCCACCCACTCCAGCGCATCCATAACAGCTTTTTTTCTCTGTGAGCCCGAGAGTTTTTGCAACAACAGGGCAAACTCTACATTATCATACACATTATAGACCGGAAGCAGGTTATAGGTCTGGAAGATAAACCCGATGCCATAATTACGCAGCTCGGCAGACTCTTTGTGACTTAATGAGCTTATGTTTTTACCCAGTACCGTTGCCACCCCTTCGCTAGGGCAATCCAGAGAGCCAATAATATTAAGCAGTGTTGTTTTCCCCGAACCACTGGGGCCAACCAGCCCGGAAAATTCACCTTTCCGGAAGGTAAGTTCAATTTTATTCAGGGCGGTGAATTGGGTTTTCCCTGCCGGGAACCGTTTGGTCACCTTTTCCAGGGTCACAATGATGGGATTCTCCATAATTAGCGTAAGATTTTATTTAACATTTTCTTGGATTGATGGTTATAGACCAGCATAATCTGAAATCCGGAGCCGGAATATCTGTTTAAAGAGTTACCCGTTAAGGGAATGTGTGATTCTGTAGGATTTATGTATCCCATAAGATTCAGCGAAAATTTTGTGAAGGTGTGTCTCCAGTTCACAAAATTATAGACTCCCCCGTTTTTCCAGTCATAGTAGAGGATATAGTTGATGCTATCGAACATACCAAAAGGGTAATTTCCGGAGAGAGCTGTAAGATTCATTGTGTTGGAAAAAGAGAGGGGCTCTCTATCCGATGAAAATATTAGGTGCTCTGCAATTATGTTGAGCCCGTTACCAAGCCCGAATGTGTAATCTGTTCCTACACACACCATCTCCTGGTTGGTCAATATTCCAAGATCTGCTCTTTTGTTTATCCAGGTTGCCTCCAGAGAGATTCCTACAGTTAAATCCATCTTAATGTCAAATGCATATCTGTTTTCGGCAATACCTGCAAAGCCGGTCAACATAGCCTCCCTTCGGTGGAAGGAGATTGCCGCCTCACCACGCGGAATTGCTATCTGAACTCTCCCTCCAAACTCAGGCCTCCATTGCGATGTTAACCCAATCTCCCAGGGCCTGCTATCTTTGTTTCCGTATAGAGCCCAAAGCCATATGTTTGAATTGTCTCGAAAATAGTACCTCCCCAATGCACCCCAGACCCCTTCTGTAAACTGGAGCGGGTCGCGCGGGTCAACGCGGTCAAACCACATAAGCGGTCTCAAGAGAGTTGCAGATCCAAAATTTATTTTTTGAAGCCCCACCCGAAGCTCAGCCCTCTTGGAGGTTAACTTTGCCCACCCCCTGTAGAGCTTAATATCTCCCTCCCACAAAGACTCCGTAAATGGTTTTATGCTTGAATTTCCAAATATGTTAGCTGCAACCTCAAACTCTGCACCTTTAGTCTCGTAGTTAACCTGAGGCAGATATCTCCCCCCTGCAAGTAAAGGAAGAGTGGCACCGGTGTAGTAGCCCGCCCAGCCGCTCAACTGCCCCTTAAAAATTATTTGCTGAGAGCTCCCCTTTTCACAGACTAATAGCAGTATTGCAAATAGAGCCACCAGGTTTTTTATGTATTTTAATTTTATCACTTTTACCCTTTTGTTATTTTTGTTTTTCGGGTGCTATTCCGTAGGCGACAATATTGGTAAGCTCCATAATAATCTCCGATGGAGAGTTGTAAAGTGCCATAATTGATTTATCCTCTAACAGAACTGTCATTTGAGTGCTCAACGCCACAAGCAGCTCCGGCTTGAACCCATTTCGAAGCACTCCGCTTTGCTGAGCCTTTTTTATCGTTGATACAATCTCCTCCCGAGACTCTTTGGTTTTCAATAGCATATGTAACTGCAACTGTGACCCGCTATCGGTATATAGATCCTCAATGAACTCCCTGCTAATCTCTTTTGTCCCCTCCATTTTAAGCTGTATCATACGGCGCATTCTCTCGCCGGAATCACAATCTGCCTCCATTATCTCCCGGAACTTAACCAAAGAATCATCTATGACAATATCCAGAATTCTTTTTGCAAGCTCTGTTTTATTTGGATAGAGCCTGTAAAAGGTCATTTTACTAATGGAGGCCTTTTTGCAGATCTCCTCAATAGTCACCTTTTTAAATCCGAAACGCCAGAAAAGATCTTTTGCGGCGATAATCAACCCATCTTCTCGGGTGGACTTTTGGGTTTTTAATTTAACCATATTTAGAATATGTACATTTACTGGACAAATGTACGAATAAAGTAATATATTCCAAATAAAGTAACAGTTATTATATAATTTCATACATTGAAATCGTTATATTTTGCAAGTTATAAGCTTTTTAGTTTCTTCCTAATCGTATTTTTGAAAGATTTTTATAAAATCCTACAGTTTAGAAAATAGACAAAACCCTTGTATTTGCCGGATAAAATAGCTATTGAAGAAAAGATTTTAGAAAACCCGTTGTAAAAATTTGGTTTGTAGAGATTTAATAAATAAATTTGGAGGAGGTTTCCTGATAAAAACTAGCGAAACTTTTTCTAACAACAATATATTTTTTCGACAGGAAGGAGAGATTGGAGAAATAGCATATTGTTATTATAAGGATTATAGGCTTCACACTTACGAATGGTGCATATGGAATGGAATTCAATCATCAACTTGTCTTTTATACTTCTAAATTTTTGTTTAAAAATTATTTCACCTTTAATCCTGTTTTTATGAGAAAATTATACATTTTAATGTTTTTTTTGGGGATTGTATCTTGTAATATAAAAGAGGGTAGTTCTTCAATATCAGTCGATCTGGATCAATCAGATAAGGTCTCAATATTTGACTTGGCGGATTCAATTTCAATAGTTCAGCTTGAAACTACTAATGAGTCTCTAATTAAGTATATTTCAAATGTTATTCCTTATAAAAACAGGTTTTATGTCTTTGATAAGTTATCACAAGTTGTCTTGTGTTTTAGTTCAAACGGTCAGTTTTTATTCAAGATAAATAAAAAAGGAAGAGGGCCGGAGGAGTATGAAAATGTTGCAAGTTTCAATATTGATAATATTAATGATCAGATACTGCTTCTTGTACCTTGGGGCTATGTTTTAACATTTGATCTGGACGGTAACTTTATCTCTAAGAAAAAGCTTCCGGAAGAGATTAAGTCTTATAATGAGGTATTTGCAGTAAACAGTGATACACTACTATTTCTTTCGAGTAATGAATACCGGGCAATTTATTATTCACGAAAAAGTGATTCCATTATTAACAAATGCCTGGGTGTGGATGAGATGCCGGAGATTGAATATACTAAGGGTGTTGTATATATGTATAATGATTCCTTGTACTTTTCATCTGCCGGGTTTGATAATAAAGTATTGAATATGTCACATCCGGAAAGAAAAGTTGCATACAACTGGGATTTCGGGGAAAACAATTTTACCCAAAAACAAATCAGTAACGAAATGGAATCCAGACTAAAGGCAATGGAAGAAAGGAGAAACTATTCAATGTTAGATAATTTCGGAAATAGCAATTACCCAACATTTTATAGATCTCTATCACTTGAAACAGACAGGTTTGAAGCAACGTCTGTTTTGTATAAGATCCCATTTAGTTATCTGTGTGTTTTCAGAGATAAGATTGAAGGAAAGGTGAATGTTTTCCGGGAGACAATCGAAGGTATTCAGTTTTCATACTTTCTAGCATATAATAACTTACTTATTCTGCGTAATAACGGTAAAAATAAATATTACTCTGAAGAGACTCTGTCACCAAAACAGCTTGAGATCGTAAAATCACATAACCCGGACACAGATAATCCTTTTCTGGTTATTTATCATATTAAGTAGTTTTTACATAATTAAATCATCAAATGAAGGACTTTGTTTTAATAGCCTTAATCAGCTTTATCTTCTTTGGTTGTAAAAACCAGGATAAGACACAAATAATTGATCTTGACAGAAATGACAAAGTATCAATTTTTGATTTAGTTGATTCAATATCAGTTGTGAAGTTGGAGACAAACGAAA
>JAUYTH010000071.1 GCA_030695165.1 Bacteroidales bacterium | reverse complement strand
TCTGTAATGGTATTTAGAATATTGGATGATGACTTATATAAAACTTCAATACCGGAACGAATTTCGGATGTTATTTTTCGGATCATTCTCAATATAAAGATTGCCATAAAGAGATTTAGTAATATTAGTAATGTTCCAAATAGGATTGCCTGCAATGTAATTCTGTATTCAAGTTTAGTGTTTGCGTTGAGGTGATCTCTTCGGATCTTCATAACATTGCTATCTATATCAAGAGCATTATTGGTGATTTTGGTGTAGATGTCGTTTTGGTTCTCTTTGACAAAGGTGAGTGCTTCAAGTTTTTTGCCATCTTTTATCAGGGATAAGAATATCTGCCTATTTTGGACATACCTCCTAACATCACCCATTAACACTCTGAAATCTGCTCTTATATCCTTTTCGTGTCTAAGCATACTATCTATGTTTGAGCAAGTCTGAAGCAACCGCTCATCTTCAGCGGAAATCTTTAGCGCTTTTTCGGATATTAGTGCACTCTCATTATCAATGATAAGTTCCAGTGCCATAGCTCTAATACTATTAATGTTGGCTCTCAAACCTTTCACCTCGTAAGCTATACTATCCATCTCCTGAATCGATTTGTGTCCTGACTCAATCTTGCGGATATTGCTGTATGTAAGAGATATTATGGCTACAGTGGATATAACCATTATTGCAAAACCTATAATCAGTTTGCCTCTTGTTTTAATTTTTAAAGAGTTTTCCATTATCTATTTTATTATTATTTCTGGACTTGTAATTAGTTTTTTTGCATCTAATAGAACAACACCATCCGGGAATATTCCACTTATAAATGTAGAAACTTTCAGGTCAACAGTAGATGGAGGGGGGGTTATTGAAGATATGCTCTTTTGGGTTATTCCGGTTATTGAATCTGCAATAATGCCAAAGTATACATCTTTGTATGAGATGATTATGAATTTATTTAAATCTGTGAGTCCCCGTTCCCGCATCTTAAAAAGGGACCTAAGGTTAATAACAGAAACGATTTTACCTCTGTGGAAAACAACTCCCGACACAAAATGGGGTGCACCCGGAATTGGTGTGATCTCTTTGAGAAAATGGACCTCAGTTGCAAAGCTGCTCTCTATGGCAAATCTCTGAGAAAGGAGTGTAAATTCAAGAAAAGAGAGTGAATCTTCTTGCTCAGTTATTTTGCTGTCAATTTTTTGTGCATTTTTAACTGCTCTCTCTCTTAAGATTTGGTTATCGCTTTTCATCTTCTTTTCTCTTTAATTAGTGCCTCTACCATCTCTTTCATTCTCGCTTTAGTAAGCCCACCGGAGTCCGAAATAATGGCTTTGTCATCCATATCGGATAGAATATCAAGCACATTATTGTAGTATCTGACCGACGCCTCTGTTTTACCCTCCTGGTTCATAATGTTTCCCAGCATAAGGTGAGAGAAGAGGTGTCCGGGATTAAGGTATATACCTTTTTTTAGTGCGCTCTCTGCTCTTGCCGGTTCATTATTCTCTTTTAAAACAGTTCCATAAAGATAGTAAATATCCTCACTGCTCACTCCCGATTCAATAACTTTATCTATACACTCTATAGCCCGATTATAATCTCCTCTGTTTGCGTAGCATTTTGCCATCAAGTGCAAATATGTGTGCTCGCTTGATTTTTCTTCTGAATTTTTTTTGCAACCATCTATACAGGCCTCATAATCACCTTTTAAATACAAATTTTCCAGTGTTGCAAAACTTAGCTCTTCTTTAACAACTTTTTTAGAGGGAAGCTCTTTTTTATCATAAACCGGAGTATCTCTCTTTTCACGAACAGCGATCCTGGATTTAGTTATTTTTGGAGTGCATTTATCTGCACTCTTTTTATAGAATATCCCATTATCGTGACTGAATTTTTCAAAATGAGAGAGATATAGATCGTTAAGTTCTACCTGGCTTACTATAAGCCAGCCATTTTCGTTTAGTGAGTTGTTAAACTTATCTGCAACTCTTTTCATTGTTTCATATGAGAAGTACATAAGGACATTCCTGCAAAGAATTATATCCAGATTGTCAGTTCCGTTTAATGGGTCAGGAAAGGGATCTTTAACCAGATTTAAAAACGAGAAGTGTACCATTTTACGGATATCATCATTTAACTTCCATCCCCCTTTTGTCTTGTTAAAATATCTGCCCTTAATGAGATCTGTCGTCTCTCTAAAGGACCATTCGGAATAAACTCCCTCCAGTGCTTTGTGTATCGATTTGCTGTTTACATCTGTTGCGATTATTGATACCCTATCGGCTATTGACTCAGGCAGATGCTCTTTGAGCAAAATGGCAATAGTGTATGGCTCCTCACCTGAGCTGCATCCTGCACTCCAGATCTTGATTTTTCCTTGTCTTTCGTAGAGTTTGGGAATCAATACCTCCTTAATAAAAGAAATTGCAGGTCTCTCCCGAAAAAAGTAGGTTTCGCTAATTGTAAGGGTAGCCGAAAGAGTATCCAGTATATTTTTTGGGATGGTTATATTTGTGATTATCTCTTCAATAATTCTCTGCGGATTGGTATCGCTGTAAAGAGCTTTAGAGGAGTTTACAAGGCCTCTTTTAAGATCTTCGTGTCTGTTTTCAGGAAAGAAAAGGCCAAGCTCTTTTTCAATTTGCACGGCAACCTTTTCCAGGGACTCTTTTTCTGTCATACAGCTCTGCTTTGAGAAATTTTTGTTATAACTGAGGTTATCTCTATGCTCTCATCCTTGGAAAGAAAGGTATCCGGATCGTAGATATAGATTATTCCGGCCTTTCCATTTACAAGTTTGACAGATGAGAGTCCGTTGAATATGGTCTTTATCTCTTTTATCTCTTCATTTGGAAATGTAATAATATCGCAACTCTCTTCGGCTACAAGAGCAACTCTTGCGTCATTAAAGTTAATAATCACCAGTTTATCGTCAATGGATATATTCTTATCGGCCAGTTTAAACCTTGCTCTTAATGATAGAACCGGAATAATCTCCCCCTGAATATCAATTACTCCTTTGATGTAATATGAGGTGTTGTCAACGGGAGTGATCTCCTGAGCAGCAATAACCTTATCTATAAACTTTAGAGGAATGGCAAACTGTACTCCATAGGATTTGAAAACCAATACCTCTTTGATTATTATCTCTTTTCTTATCATAATTTATTAATTATCAAAAAACCCTCTCCAAAATCTCTCTTGCCACGGTTGGTGTAACAGATCTATTCTCTCCCAATTTATAATTGCGTTCTGTAAACCTTCTCTCAATCTCATCTATTGTCTTTTGGGTGACACCATTTTCGGATAGTTTTATTTTGAATCCCAGCATAAGGAATAGATCTTCGGTTCTTCTAATTGTCTCCAGTATTGCCTCATCCCTATCTTGGATATCGACCCCAAAAACTCTTTTCCCAAATTGAATTATTTTTTCTCCCTTCTCATTTCTCATCACCCACATAGTTCCGGGAAGAAGAATTGTAAGGGTGTGTCCGTGAGTTAACCCATGCAGGGCTGTAAGCTCGTGACCAATCATATGTGTAGCCCAATCCTGCGTCACTCCCATTGAGATGAATCCATTGAGTGCCATAGTTGCAGAGAGCATAAATGTTGCCATATCATCATAGTTTGTATGGTCATCAATTATCCTGGGAGAAATTTCTACAATTGTCTTTAGAATACCCTCCGCCCATCTGTCCATCAGGGGAGATTGTCCTGTGGTGGTTAGATATTGCTCTATAACGTGGACAAAGGTATCTGCAAGACCGCAGGATATCTGAAAATCCGGCAGGGTATAGGTGGTTTGGGGGTCAAGAATTGAAAAGAGAGGAGTATTTGAGTAGAAAGCAAACTTCTCATTTGTCTCTTTTTTGGAGATAACTGCTCCTCTGTTCATCTCGGAACCTGTAGCAGGAAGTGTAAGAACACAAGCCAATGGAAGGCT
>JAUYTH010000070.1 GCA_030695165.1 Bacteroidales bacterium | reverse complement strand
ATTTCACTTAAACTGGCTCAGTTTGAAATAATGAGAGATATATATAAAAAGGCCCCTCTGCTTTTACTTGATGATGTTTTTGATAAATTGGATATGGAGAGAGTAGAAGCACTATTAAACCTGGTCTCCTCCAATTTTTTCGGGCAGATTTTTATTACCGACAGCAATAAAGTCAGTGTTGAGGCTATTCTTAATAAGATTAACGGAAGCACCTCATCATTTGAAATTAAATCCGGTGTAGTTTTATGAGACGTGAGCGAGTTGTAAGAGTTGGAGAGCTTTTTCGGGATTTTTTAAAGAGCTCCGGTCTGGATGACGGAATTCTCAGAATGAGAATTTTTGAAGCCTGGGATGAGGTTGTAGGGGAGAAGTACACCGGCTACACATTGGAGAAGTTCTTTAAAGAGGGGAGACTTTTTTGTAAAATATCATCCTCTCCGGCAAGAAATCATCTCTTTATGGAGAGACTCAATATTGTTAAAAAGATAAACGAGAAGCTTGGGGAAGATATTGTTAAAGTATTGATATTAAAATAGTGAGCAGAAAATTTAATATAGTTGTAGATGCTGACATCCCCTTTATAGAGGGAGTTCTGGAGCCATATTGTAGCGTAAAATATCTTAAGGGTGAGCATATCGACAATACTATAGTAAACAATGCAGATGCACTTATCATAAGAACCCGAACAAAGTGTGATTCAAACTTGCTTCAGAACAGCAGAGTTAAGGCGATATTCAGTGCCACAATAGGTTGCGACCATATCGATACCGATTACTGCAACAGAGCCGGCATAAGCATCTATAATGCAGCCGGATGCAATTCAGAGGGAGTTGTTCAATATGTAATTACATCTCTGCTTGCTGTTGCCCAAAGGGAGGGTTTAGAGGCACTTCCAAAGTCAATAGGTATAGTAGGAGCGGGGAATGTTGGAGAGAGGCTCGCTGCTTTGTCGCGCGATCTCGGGTTTAATGTTTTTAGGTGTGACCCTCCCAAAAAGGAGAACCTGATTAGAGGAGGTATCAACCCCTCTTTTGGAGATTACAGACTTACCGAGAAGGATTACTACGACCTTGATACAGTGGTGAAGAGTTGCGGGATAATATCTATGCACGTTCCTCTAAACAAGACAACCGACAGTATGTGCTCGGGAGATTTTTTTTCAAAGATGGTTAAAGGGGCAATATTTATAAACAGTAGCAGGGGAGAGGTGGTTGATGATAATGCTCTAATAAAGAGCAGAGAATTACTCGGCCCTGTCATTGTGGATGTTTGGAGAGATGAACCAAATATTAATAGAGATGTTTTGAAGATATCAAATATCGCAACTCCTCATATAGCCGGCTACTCTTTGGAGGGAAAGATTAATGCCACCCTCTTCACAATAGATAACTTCGCAAGGCACTACTCAATAGAAGATCTCTATGAGTTCTCAATTCCATTACCTCCCTCTCCAGAAGTGCCGTTTGTAAATAATAGTATGATTGGTTCTATTGATAATGCTGCCGAGTTGCTGCTCTCATCTTTCCCAATATGGCAAGAAGAGACTTTGTTAAGAGCCAGCCCTCATCTTTTTGAACAGATAAGGGTAAACTACAGATACAGAAGAGAGTTAACAGCTAGTACTAAGGAGATTTTAATACATTTACTTAACAACTGATGAAAAACAGATAAAACAATACCTATGCTTACAGAATTGGATATAAAACAGATCGAACAGAGAGGGGCAAGTGTGGATGATATTGAGAGACAGATAGAGCATTTTAAGAGTGGATTTCAATATCTGGAGATTGTTGCTCCTGCTACTCCTTCAAGAGGAATAAAAGTGTTATCAAATAAAGATCAGCAGGATGCACTAAGGAGATATGAGAGTTTTAAAGGAGAGTTGTGCAAGTTTGTTCCCGCTTCCGGGGCTGCAACTAGAATGTTTAAAGATCTTTACGAAGCATTAAGTATAATTGAAAATGGTAACTCTGTTCCCCGGGAGTCTCCTGCTTCCAGATTTTTTGCGGAATTAAAGAAATTCCCTTTCTATAAAGAACTCTCTGCTTGTGCATCGTTTGATTCAGAGAGTCAGGAGTCAATTCTAAGAACTCTCCTATTGCCCGAAGGTCTTGGTTATGGGTCTATGCCTAAGGGTCTTATTAAATTCCACAAATATGGTAAGAATGTAAGAACACCATTTGAAGAGCATCTTGCGGAAGCGTCCAAATATGCCCAATCTGCAGACGGCACCGCTAGAATGACCGTAACTGTCTCCGAAGAGCATCTAAATGGTTTTAAACAACTTCTTTTACGGGTGCAGCAAGATTATCAGAGAATGTACGGATGTAAATACGAGATTAACTTTACTCAGCAAAAAACCGCTACAGACACCATTGCTGTAGATATGGAGAACAGACCATTCAGGGGGGCAGACGGAAATCTTCTCTTTCGACCTGCAGGGCACGGAGCGCTTATTGAGAACCTCAACGAAATAGAGTCAGAAATTGTAATTATAAAGAACATAGACAATATCTCCAGAGACGAACTCACCGGAGATACCATACACTGGAAAAGGGTACTGATTGGGAAATTACTATCACTTCAACAAAAGATAAATCAATATCTTAAATCTTTAGAGTGTAGTAAAGATGAGAAATTATTCAAGGAGATAATCACCTTTCTTGAAGTGGAGCTCAATATAATTGTACCGCCAATACCAAAAGAGATACTTAAGGATTATCTTTGGGCCAAACTTAACCGCCCTGTCCGAGTGTGCGGAATGGTTAAAAACCTTGGAGAACCCGGAGGGGGGCCATTTATTGTTAAAGACGCAGATGGCTCAACCTCTCTGCAGATATTGGAGAGTGCTCAACTCAACACTCAGGAGATAAAGATTAGGGAGATGGTTGAGAAATCAACTCATTTTAACCCTGTTGATATTGTATGCTCAACTAAAAATTTTAGAGGTGATAAGTTTAATCTGCATAAATATGTAGACCCAGAGACAGGCTTTATCTCCTATAAGAGTGCAGAGGGTAGACCAATTAAAGCACTTGAACTGCCGGGGCTATGGAATGGAGCGATGAGTCAGTGGAATACAC
>JAUYTH010000062.1 GCA_030695165.1 Bacteroidales bacterium | reverse complement strand
CCGCAATACTCAAACGGCTATGCATCTGCAAACAACAGAATCGGGATGCTGATAGAGAATCACATCTACAAACCATACAAAGAGAGGGTTACATCTGCCTATCATATGATAAAACACTCTATGGAGATATTAGGTGCAAATGCAGCTTCACTTAAATCCGCTGTTGCCCTGTCCGACAAATTTGTCTCATCGGTAAAGTTCCGTGCAGACTCCCTGCCGCTAATGTTTAAACACGACCGTAAAGAGAGTATCGAGGTGGACTTTCTCGGCTGGAGAGAGAAAACGGTCATAAGTGACCTCTCGGGTGCAAAGTGGAGTTACTCAGACCGATCTGCACCTGTAACCCTTAAAATGCCATTTTTTATCTCATACTCTAAGGAGCTCCAGATTAAACTTCCTGAGGCATACCTTATCCCGCAGGAGCATATCTCAACAATTGAACTACTAGATATTCACGGAATTAAGTACGACAAACTACCGCAAGATGCCAAATTTGAAGTGGAGACATACCGTTTTGTCAACCCCAAATGGTCTCAGTTCCCTTATGAAGGGAGAGTAACTCTTGAATCTGAGTACAAAACTCAAAGAGAGGTTGTAGGATACAGTAAAGGAGATATTATAGTATATACCAACCAACCGAAAGTTAAGATAATTGCTCACCTTCTGGAACCAAAATCACCAACATCGCTTGTTTACTGGGGGTTTTATAATCTATATGCCAGGCCCGCAACAGAGTTCTGGATTCGCCTTAACTATATGGAGGTCAAAGGAAGGGAGATGATGGAAAAAGATCCTGAGCTCAGGAGAGAGTTCGAACAAAAAATTGAGTCAGACTCAACATTTGCAAAAAACCCTGAGGCAATTCTCCAGTTCTTTATGCAGAGGGTGAGGCAAAATGTAGAGCCAAATGCAAATCGCTATCCTGTATCGAAGCTCTTTTTGCTATAGCCCTCCTATGAAAACTGCAAACTGGAACCCCTGGCACGGGTGCAAAAAGATTAGCGAAGGGTGCAGGTACTGTTATGTTTACAGGCAGGACAGCAGATACAACCCCGAAATTCAGAGCAGTGAAGTCCGTAAAACATCTTCATTCGAGTTGCCTTTAAAGAGAAAGAGGGATAAAAGCTTCAAGTTAGAGAGCGGAACATTAGTCTTCACCTGCTTTACCTCCGATTTCTTTGTAGATGATGCAGATAATTGGCGCACAGAGGCGTGGAAAATTATTAAGGAGAGAAACGATCTCATCTTTTACATCTTTACCAAGAGAATTGACAGGTTTGAAGTCTCACTTCCTAATGATTGGGGTAACGGGTATGATAATGTAATAATCGGATGCACAATTGAGAATCAGGATAGGGCAGACTACCGGATACCAATATTCAAAAGGCTGCCAATAAAACACAAGACTATAATATGCGCACCACTGCTGGAGAGGATAGATTTAAGAGGCTATCTTGACCCCTCTATACAAGAGGTTGCCGCAAGCGGAGAGTCGGGTAATGAGGCCCGTATTTGCGATTACGAGTGGGTGCTGGATATAAGAGAGCAGTGCATTAATGCAGATATCCCATTCTGCTTCCACCAGACTGGAGCAAAATTCCTGAAAA
>JAUYTH010000054.1 GCA_030695165.1 Bacteroidales bacterium | reverse complement strand
AACAGACTTGATCCAATAAAACAATCAATTCTTGAAGAGTGGAGCAAAAAGAATCCCTCTTTAAGAGAAAGTCTGGATAAAGCCTTGAATGAGATGGATGAATTATCATCTATTAAATACATAAATAACAGGAAACCTAACCGTGATACGATAATATTCAGGAGCAAAAAAAGGAGAATTCTGGAAGTCGCAAAATTGGGATTAGGGTATGCTGCTGCTATTGTTCTAATTGTCACAATAGCTATTTTCATTCAGAACAGTGATAATATAAGTGTCACTTCAATTAACAGTAAACAGAGAGCTATTTCGGGTAAAGATGTTGTTATAGAATTTTCTGACGGAACCTCAGAACTGGCCAATAGAAATACTAATAATATTGATCAAGATTACATAATAACTAAAGATAGCTTAAGAGTATCATCATCAAAGGGGCAATCAATTTATCCTATATCTGTCTATACTCCATCAAATAAGATATTTAAAATAATTCTTCCCGATGGTAGTGCTGTGTGGCTAAACTCCAATAGCTCCATAAATTTTGCAACTGAAGAGAGAAAATATAATAGAGAAGTAACCATAGATGGAGAGTGCTTCTTTGACGTATCAAAGGAGATGAACAGATCCTTCACAGTAAATACGAGACTCTCAAAGATTACAGTTCTTGGTACAAAATTTAATGTAAATGACAGGGTAGGAGAAGATGCATCAGTTACTCTTGAATCAGGTTCGCTTATGGTTGAGTGTAACAAATTGATTAATAATATTTCGTCCGGCGAACAACTAACATATTCCAACTATAATAAAACAGTTGTCATAAAAGAGGTAGATACTCAAATGTATACTCTTTGGAAAGATGGATTTTTTGTATTTGACAATGTCTCATTTAAAGAAATTCTAAGAGAATTGTCAATGTGGTATAGTATAGATTTTGCCATTGATGATTATAATCTCCAAAATAAAATAATATATGCTGTCGTTAAGAAGTTTCAAACTATAGATACAGTAATGCAAAAATTGGAGAGGACAGTGAAATTTACTTACAAAATTGAAAATGGGAAAGTAAGTATTCTTACAAGAGAGGAGTAGGAAATTCTAAACTAAAACTATAATAATGACAAAACAATTTTTTATGTTTCAATTAATTAACTTAAATAGAAAGAGATATTTGCCCCTCTTTCTTTTACTTGGATTATTGCTGCTGCCCGGGACTTCGTACGGGTCTAAACAAATCAAAAAGAGTATCACTCTGGATGTTAAAGGGGCAACTCTTGAATCTGTTATCGGAATCATAAAAAAACAGACAGGTTGTTTTTTTATTTACGATGTAAATGAAATTAAAGAGGTAAAAAATGTTAATGTTAATGTTTCAAACGAACAGGTAGAGGAGGTTATCAATCTTTGCCTAAAGGGTACAGAAATGAAGTATTCTATTGAAGGAAATACAATTAGTATTTTTAAGAGTACTCCTGTAAAGAAAACTCCCCAAAAAAAGGAGATTGTAAAGGGGATTGTACTGGATAACAACACACAACCTCTACCCGGAGTTGCAATTATGCTGAGAGGAACTCAGAAAGGAGTTGTATCTGATGATAAAGGGGAATTTGAAATTTCTGTCGATGATAAATCTACGTCCGTTTTGGAGTTTCGTTTTATAGGTTTGAAAACTAAAGTGCTGAATGTCTCTTCCATTACAAACTGGAATATAGTTATGGAGGAAGATGCTGCGATTCTTGAGGATGTGGTTGTTACCGGTTATTACAATGCAAATAAAGCAACCTATACAGG
>JAUYTH010000052.1 GCA_030695165.1 Bacteroidales bacterium | reverse complement strand
GTCTGCGTGAGCGTCTATATGGAGTATCCCGAAATCTTCGTATCTATCTGCAACGGCTCTAATATTACCAAGAGGAACACTGTGGTCACCACCTACTACTGCAGATATTTTCCCGGCCTCTACCAGATCGCTGCAACTCTTGTATACGAGCTCATTAAGCTCCTGAGATGCGATATTTACCTCTGCAAGCAAATCATCAACTTCCGACAACTCTCCACCCTCTTCAATGTGTGAAATAACCTGTTCTGAAATTTTTCTGAATTTCTTATTTCTCTTTTCAATTGACTCATCTGTAGGAACACTTCCAATCTTTACACACCAGGCATCCGGGACCATAGGGTCGTAAAGGTCTACCTGCAGTGAAGCATCAATAATTGATGAAGGCCCTTTGTGAGTGCCACTTCTGTATGAAGTTGTCACATCCCAGGGAACAGATACTATTGCCACCTCACTCTCCCCGAGAGTGTAGGGAAGTGCAAAGTAATTGCCATTTGCCATTCCCGGCTCATTAGGATTGAATATTTTCATACTATGCCCTCCCTTATTATGTCGTGAATATGTACAAGTCCAATATATTTACCTCTTTCAGTAACAATTACAGATGTGATTTTGTTCTGCTCCATAATGTTAAATGCCATAACAGCGAGTTCTGAAGCATCAACCATTTTTGGTTGTGAAGACATTATATCCTTAGCCTGGAGAGTGTCAAGACCAAACCCACTCTCAAGCATTCTTCTTACATCACCATCGGTAATTATCCCGGAGACAACTCCATTTTCGTCCAGAACAACTGTAGCTCCAAGTCTGTTTGCAGATATGTTCATAATTGTATTACGGATGTTCTCTGATAAAGAGACAGATGGCTTGCTTTTCCTGTCAATAAGGTCTGCAACCCTTGTATATAACCTTTTACCTAAAGAGCCTCCCGGATGGAGTTTCGCAAAATCCTGCTGGGAAAATCCTCTTAATTTGAGCAGGGTTACCGCCAGTGCATCCCCCATTACCATTTGAGCTGTTGTACTGGATGTGGGTGCCAGATTGTTCGGGCAAGCTTCGTCGTCTACAGTTGTCCTTAAGATGTAGTTTGCGTGATTTGCAAGGTAAGAGTCTATATTTGAAACCATTGCAATTAGGAGATTACCCATCTTCCTGATTAGGGGAACTAAAACCCTTATTTCTGGTGTGTTTCCGCTTTTGGATATAAAGATAACGATGTCATCCGGCTGAATAATTCCCAGGTCACCGTGGATTGCGTCGGCAGCGTGCATAAAAATCGCAGGGGTTCCGGTGGAGTTCATAGTGGCCACAATCTTATTTGCGATAATTGCACTTTTCCCTATACCAGTAATTATGAGACGTCCTTTACTTTTAAAAATAAGCATAGAAATCTCTGTAAAGCTTTTATCTATATAGTTTTTCAGATTTGCAACGGCGGAGGCCTCTTTTTCAATAACCTCTTTTGCTAATTTCGAAATATCTGAGTCTGAATTATACATAAAAATTTTGCAATGATAAAACTATTAGATAACTTAGATTCGCAAAGGTAACTATTTTAAACAAATTTTCTTAGATTTTCCACCAATTATAGTATGCAAATTAAATCGGAGTTTTTACACCAGGAGCTAAAAAGATATTTTGGATTTAACTCATTTAAAGGGGAGCAGGAGGAGATAATCAAGCACTTGCTAGAGGGTAATGACTCTTTTATTTTAATGCCCACAGGGGGAGGAAAATCTCTGTGCTATCAGTTACCGGCACTTCTGTCGGAGGGTACTGCCATAATAATATCGCCTCTTATAGCACTTATGAAGAATCAGGTAGATGCAATAAGAGGGTTTATGGTCGAAAAAGAGGGGGTAGCTCATTTTTTGAATTCATCATTAAATAAAGCTCAGATACAGGAGGTTAAGGATGATCTTCTTGGGGGTAAAACAAAGTTGCTCTATGTAGCTCCGGAGTCGCTTACTAAAGAGGAGAACATAATGCTGCTAAAACAGATTAAGATATCATTCTATGCAGTTGATGAGGCTCACTGTATCTCTGAGTGGGCGCACGACTTTCGGCCGGAGTACAGAAGAATTAATTCACTGGTGAACGAAATTGGGAAAGCCCCTGTAATTGCACTTACAGCAACTGCTACACCTAAAGTACAGAGCGATATTCAAAAAAACCTGGGAATGATGCACGCCAGGGTCTTCAAATCCTCTTTTAACAGACCCAATCTCTACTATGAGGTTCGCCCAAAAATAAATATTGACAAGGAGATTATTAAATTTCTCAAAAACAATGAGGGTAAAACCGGGATTATATATTGCCTTAGCAGGAAAAAGGTAGAGGAGATTGCCGAATTTTTAAATGTGAACGGAATAAAGGCGCTCCCCTATCACGCAGGCTTGGACGCCTCTACAAGAGCGTCAAATCAGGATAGTTTTCTTATGGAGGAGGTAGATGTAATTGTTGCAACGATTGCATTTGGGATGGGAATTGATAAACCGGATGTGAGATTTGTGATACATTACGATATGCCCAAGAGTCTGGAGGGATATTATCAGGAGACAGGGAGGTCCGGAAGAGATTCCGGAGAGGGTCAATGTATAGCATTCTACTCTTATAAAGATATTCAGAAACTTGAAAAGTTTATGCAGGGGAAACCTATAGCAGAGCAGGAGATAGGGAGGCAGCTGCTTCTTGAGACGGTAGCGTATGCAGAGACAAATTTATGCCGCAGAGTTGTGTTGCTTAACTATTTTGGAGAGAGTTATTTTCGGGATAACTGCGGCTCTTGTGACAATTGTCTTTTCCCTAAAAAACAGTTTGATGGTAAAGAGGAGATTGCAGTTGTGCTTGACCTAATTGGAGGGATGAAGGAGCAGTTTAAATCTGAACATATTGCAAATATTCTATCCGGCGTAAATAACTCCTTGATTAAGTCATATAACCATCACAACCACGAGCTCTTCGGGACAGGAATGTCAAAAGGGGTTAAATTCTGGATGGCTGTCATTCGTCAGTGTACTATTCACCACTTCCTGGAGAAGGAGATAGAGCGTTATGGTCTTCTAACCCTAACCGATATCGGGAGAGAGTTCCTGGAAAATCCTCATACAATATTGTTAACAGAAGACAGACAATTTCTCGACGGAGAGGATGATGATGATGCTGCAATGATTGGGGTTAAGCACTCGGGAGGAGGAGGAGACGCAATCCTAATGGCTATGCTTAAAGATTTAAGGCAATCTTTATCAAAAAGAATAAATCTGCCACCTTTTGTAATTTTCAATGACACATCTCTGGAGGATATGGCAATTCACTATCCTATAAGTTATGAAGAACTTAAAAATTGTCAGGGTGTAGGAGAGGGCAAGGCTAAAAGGTATGGCCTTGAGTTTCTGGATCTGATATCAAAATATGTGGCCGAAAATGAGATTGAGCGTCCATCTGACCTTGTAATCAAATCAGTTGCAAACAAATCTCTCAATAAAGTCTATATCATAACCGGCATAGACAGAAAGCAACCTTTAGAAGATATTGCCGAATCCAAAGGGATGGAGTTGGAAGATCTGCTTACAGAGATAGAGGTAATTGTCAACTCCGGAACAAAACTGAGCATAGACTACTACATTAGACAGACAATTGACGATGATAAAGTAGACGATATATACGAATACTTCAAAACCGAAGCATCAACCGACTCTTTAAAAGAGGCTGCAGAAGAGCTGGGGCGGGGCTATACAGAGGAGGAGATTCGTCTGGTGCGTATTAAATTTATGTCTGAGATGGGCAACTAGCCGCAGTGGTAGAACCTCTCTACAAGCTCTTTCATTATCTGTGGGTTTCGCTTAATCTCTTCACGAATCTCTTTGTCTTTAAAAGATTTTAGTTTTGCAATAACGTTGTCTATAAGAGCAGGTTGAAATACACCCTCTTTTTCGTAGATATCTCTCATACTCTCCAACTCAACTGCAGATTCCCAGCACGATGAAGGGAGTTGCTTGAGGGTTTGAAATTTTGAATTATTGTTTTTATCGTGGATGTTAACATCTACATAGGATTGTTTCGCAATCTCAAGTGAATTCTCAGTTTCAAAGCCGACTCTTGCAGCAACAACCAATCCGGCAAGTGTTAGGTATACATCTGCAGATCCATCCGGCGAACGAAGCTCAACAGTCTGCTTGTCAATAGTTCTTGCCTGCTTCTCTGATTCCAGAGGGTTTACAGTGTGAAGCATATTCTTCTCTGCCAGCCAGCCGAGTGGAACCCTAACCAGAACAGATCGATTTCTATCTCCCCAGCAGATACTTGTGGGGGCCTCCTGATTTGGAACCAGCCGGAAATATGAAGTAGGATTTGTATTCCCGAATGCTGTAAGTGAAGATGCGCAACGGATATAACCAGCAATCGCTTTAAGTGCTTCATCAGAAAGTCCTTTATTGCTGTCTGTCATAACAGAGAGTCCGTTTTTCATAATTCTGGTATGAAAGTGCAGACCGCTTCCCGCTTTTCCAACGGTTATTTTGGGAGCAAATGTGACATTTAGTCTGTATCTGTGAGCCAGTGTTCTGATAATCCATTTAGCAAGAACCAGCTGGTCTGCTGCCCTCTCAACAGGAGATACCAGAAACTCAATCTCGCACTGTTCGTAGTCAATATCTTCAAAGCTAAAGTTACCCACTTCGGAGTGTCCATATTTTATCTCGCCTCCGCAAGATGCAATAAGATTCATCGCTTCACACCGGAACATCTCAAATTTTGTAAAAGGTGCAGATTCGTGATACCCCTTTTGATCCGGAACAGGGAAAAGAGAGTCTGACTCGTCACTGATGTAGAACTCAAGCTCTCCCATTGCCTCAAATGTAAGGCCGGTTTTTTTTGTAAATGCTTCTGAAGCTTTTTTGAGGGTGTGTTCGGGAGAGCTCTCAAGAGGAAGTCCCTCTTTTGTAAAGTATGAGCAGAGTAGTCCAAGTGTAGGTATCTCTGCAAATGGATCAAGATATGCACTCGAGAACTTTGGAACCACATATAGGTCGCTTGACCCCGCCTCTATATAAGGAAATAGACTGGATCCGTCTACCCGTTCACCATATGTGAGTATGTTTTCCAGATATTGCAAACTGGTTATTGAGAAGTTTAGGGTTTTCAATCTTCCGTCTGCAGCTGTATATCTGAAGTTAACCATTCGCACCCCCTTATCCACGATAAATTTGATAATATCTTTTCTGGTGAACTCTGTAGGGTGCTTTTGCAAATATGCAACTAGAGGGTTTATGTTATAATCGATAAATGAATCCATAACTTTATGATGAATGTTAACAATAATAATTCAAATTGCAATAAATTGGTTGCAAATGTAAGGATAATTTACAAATTTATAATATTTGAGATATTTTATATTTTATATAACTTTGTAGTTCAATGAAAATTTCTGCAAAATCTCGGATAATATCCATTTCGGTAATAGTAACGGCAGCTGTATTAACAGTTGCCTTAGTTTTCTACAATACTTACCGGCAAAAAACCATAAAAAGAGAGCAGGGTCTCCCAACAAATTCTTTATCTGCTGTACCGGTTGATGCTGCTGCAATTTTTGTCTTCAGCACTTTTGAGAATCTTCACAATGCAATCAGCTTCAATAACCCCCTTTTTGGAGAGCTCCTATTTAATGATGCCCCTCTGGTACGTATGGCAAACAGAATCTATAAGATATGTTCAGATGAAACAATGCAGAGCCTTAAAGCAGGAGGTTGTGCTATATCTCTTCACTACTCGGCAAAAGATAAAATTTCTCCACTACTCGTTATCGATATCAGTAGTACAGATAAGTCAAAAATATTGTCTGCGCTAAATAAAAAAATGAGTCCCGGGTCCATAAGAACATTTATCGGTAAAAGGGTGGAAAAGTGGGAGAATGTTGAATTTACTGTTACAGATAACAGGTTAATTGCAAGTGATTCACCCATTATATTGGAGTCCTCTCTTCGCCATCTTGCATCAGGAGCCTCAATACTTGACAATGAAGAGTTCAAGGAAATGCTTTCGGGCAGAGAGATCTTAACCGGAGCCCTATTTTTGAATCACGTTCAATCCGGGAAGCTCTTCTCCGGATTTGCCAGCAGAGAGTACCTTAAATATGCAGATTTTACATCCCGCTTCACAGGATGGAGCTCTATGGGAATTTCTACAGCCAAAGATAATTTAATTCTTGAAGGAGAGGTGATTAACACAAAAGGATATGCCAACTACGCCACCACTTTTTTTGATCTTTACGGAAGCAAATCCTCAGTTATGAGCGTGCTGCCCTCTGGAACCTTCTCCTTGATAACAATATCGGTTGCAGATATCTCAAAATTTATCAGTAATTACAATAGATACAATGAGTTTTATAAAAAGAGAGATGCTAAAGCTCTTGCAAATGCCGAGAGCTGGTTTCTCTCTCATAATCCATTGGAGTTATCCTGCGCACTAGTCCCTTATGGAGGTGTTTTAGAATGGATAACAATAGTAAGAAAAGATAGGCCTTGGTATAATTTTCTGGAAACTTTTATTGTAAAAGGCAAACAGCAGAACAAGCCCTCAGATTTTAAAAACAGAGGAGCGCTTTCACAGCTCTTTGGCTCCATCTTTTCAAATACAGATGAGGAGAGTATCCTGTTTGAGGATGAGTGGATCTACATTGGAAAGAGAGCATTGCTTGAAGAGATCTCTCTGGGAGCCTTTAAGAGTTTTTCAATGCAGGATTGGCTCATCCAGACTAAGGCATACAATTTGCTTAATACCAAAGATTGTATGATAACTCTTGTAGTAAACGGATCACAGGCACCCGATTCACTAATCAGATTTTTTAGAGATGATACAAGAAAAACTCTAAAGAGGGCCATAAATAAGAGTAATATTTTGATCACAGCTTTTCAGTTAAACAGGAGCAAGGAGAGGGGAGTATCTCTGGATATTTTTGCATATGCAGACAGTGCCCAAATCCCGGAAGCCCGGGTAGAATCTACCGGCAAAAAGCCCTCCGGATGGCAGAGCGATACACTCTTTACAATACCCGAAGGACCGTTTGAGGTTGTCAATTTTAATAATAGAGAGAAGGAGTATTTGTTACAACTTCCAAACTATGCTCTCAGGTTAGCCAATAGTAAGATGGAAGGGCTGTGGGCAATTCCTTTCCCCTCTCCACTATGTGGTTATGTTAAACAGGTAGATTTCTTTAAAAATGGTAAGCTTCAGATGCTGTTTGCAAGTGGAAACAAGCTATATTTGTTGGACAGGCTTGGAAGGTTTGTCACTCCCTATCCTAAGAGCGTCGGGGATGAAATAGTACTGGGGCCACAGGTCTACGATATAAAAGGAGATGGAGATTTTGCAATTATGCTGCTTCATAAGGATAATACTTTAAGACTATATGACAGAACAGCTGGAATATTTCCGAGATGGAGCAATATCTCTACAGAGGAGAGAATAAAGAGTTTCCCGGAGCTTATTGAGTCTGGAGAAAACAGATATTGGGTGCTAAGAACATCTTTAAGGACAATGATTTACTCAATCAACGGCATACCTGTTGCCAATTTTACAGGGGATATGAGGCTTGCCAATAACACACCTGTAAAACCGGACAGGCAGGGGGTGGTTAATGTGAAAACAGCAAGTGGTAAAAATATTTCAGTTGACCTTGAGACCGGTAATATTAAAAGAAGCAAATAGATTATAATGGAAGGGTTTTTTACATTTGTTTTGGTTGTAATTATTCTGTTTTGGCTACTGGGAAGAGTCGCACCGTTTCTTTTAGCCTGGTGGGTAAGAAAAAAGTTCCGGCGGATGGAGCAGGAGCAGAGTAGATACACAAATGCCAATAGAGACTTTAAAGAGGGAGATGTTCTGGTGGAGGTAGATAAAGAAGATCGTAAAGTTGTGGACAGCAGCGTAGGAGAGTACGTAGACTTTGAAGAGACTAAATAGCTATGAAGACATTTTTAAGACTTCTGGAGTTTGCCAGGCCACATAGAAAGTTTTGGCCAAGGTATCTGATAGTCTCAATACTATCAGTCATTTTCGGAATTGTTTACTACGCTCTGTTGGAACCGCTACTTACAGTTCTTTTTGTGCCTGAGAACATAGACCTTACTGCAACACTTCCTCAATTCACTCTTTCTGTCGAATATTTCAAATCTGCATTCAGATTTTATCTTGGGAGCTTTATGCAAAACTACGGTCTTCTTACCGGCCTTGTGTATGTCTGTCTGGTTCTTATTGTGACCTCTTTTATCTCAAATCTTCTCCGCTATCTTTCACAAAGAATACTGGTGAGTATGAGAACTCACATTATGAGAAATGTGAGGAGAGAGCTGTTTAAAAAAATAACCAAGCTTCACATCGGTTACTTTAACACTCACAGGAAGGGGGATATTCTTTCAAGCATATCAAATGATGTTACCGAAGTTCAAAACGGAGTTGCAAACAGTTTTCATATTCTGTTTAGAGAGCCGCTGCTAATCCTCGGATTTCTGGCTGTACTCTTCTATATGTCGCCTAAACTTACTGCCGTAACACTATTAACTCTTCCCATATCTGTTTTTTTTATAGGTCGTATAAGCAGAAAACTTAGAAGAGAGGCTTCTCAGGCACAGAGTATGATGGGAAGAATTGTTAGTTACTTTGAAGAGGCGCTCTCCGGAGCAAGAATAATAAAAGCATTCAATGCCCAAAAGTATGTAAACAATAGTTTTCAGGCGAGTAACGAAACCCACAGGGTTATTACAAAAAAGATGTTTAACCGTCAGGAGCTTGCCTCTCCACTCTCCGAATTTCTAGGAGTCACTGTAACTGCTGCCGTTCTCTTTTACGGGGGTTATCTTCAAATGAAGGGAGAGCTTGGAATGGATATGCCATCATTTGTTGTCTACATCAGTTTTTACTATAAAGTTCTGGAACCGGCAAAGGTTATATCTAATGCATATGCAAACCTCCAGAGAGGTCTCGCTTCGGGGGAGAGACTTTTTGCAATTCTGGATATTGAACCGGCAATAAAAAAGAGTGCTAACCCACTATCTATTAGTGAGTTCAAAGATAAAATTGAATTCAGGGAAGTCTCTTTTAAATACATAAACGAACCCGTTCTTAAGGGTATTAATCTCACGATAACAAAGGGTAAAACCGTAGCTCTTGTAGGTCCTTCGGGAGCCGGAAAGAGTACTCTGGCAGACCTTATACCTCGTTTTTACGATGTTACTTCAGGACAGATTCTGCTGGATAACAATGATATAAGAGACTATGAGCCCAAGGAGCTTATTGCCCTTATGGGTATTGTGACTCAGGAGGCAATCCTCTTCAATGACAGTGTATATAACAACATTACATTTGGATTGGAAGGGGTAACTAAAGAGGATGTAGAGAGGGCTGCAAAAATTGCTAACGCACACGAATTTATTGTCAATCTGGAGGGAGGGTACAATACAAATATTGGAGACAGAGGAGCAAACCTTTCCGGAGGTCAGCGTCAGAGGCTTGCAATTGCAAGAGCTGTTCTTAAAAACCCTCCGATTCTCATTTTGGATGAGGCAACATCTGCACTGGATACAGAGAGTGAAAAACTGGTACAGGAGGCACTCACAAACCTGATGAAAAACCGAACTTCTATTGTTATCGCACACAGACTTTCAACAATTCAACACGCAGACGAGATAGTGGTTATAAAGGATGGCAGCATTGTTGAAAGGGGCCCGCACAAAGATTTAATAGATAAAGGAGGACTATACTCACACTTATGCCAGTTGCAGACATTCTCCTGATAAATGACTAACCAAAGATGAAAAATTCACTTAACCTCTTACTTGAACAGAGTTTTAAGGATAATTGGGACTATCCTGCACTGTCAGATTATAAAGGCATTACCCTTAACTACAGGGATGTTGCCCGAAGAATCGAGAAGCTGCACATTGTATATGAGATGCTGGGCGTAAAAAAGGGAGATAAGATTTCGCTCTGCTCAAGAAATCAGGCTAACTGGGGAGTGGTCTTCCTATCTGCAATTACATACGGTGCAGTTGCGGTACCCATACTTCACGAATTCAAACCGGGGAACATACACCATATTGTAAACCATTCGGAGTCAAGAGTTTTTTTTGTTGGTGATATCGTTTGGGAGCAGCTTAACGAGAGCGAGATGCCAAACTTGGACGCAGTAATCCAGATGAACGATTTCTCAATTCTTTATTGTAAAAACACAAAGATACGAGAGACCAGAGAGCATCTTAACGAACTATTCGGAAAGAAATACCCAAAAAACTTCAGAGCAGAGCATCTGAAATACTATGAAGACCAGCCTCAAGAGCTATCAATGATTAACTACACTTCAGGAACTACAGGTTTTTCAAAGGGTGTTATGATTCCATACAGAGCTCTTAAATCAAATGTAGATTTTGCAAAGGAGGTTCAGCCTCATCTCAACAATACCTCCAATGTGGTAGCTATGCTACCTACAGCTCATATGTACGGAATGATGTTTGAGTTCCTTTTTGAAATGACCGTTGGAGCACACGTCCATTTCCTGACAAGGATTCCAAGCCCTAAGATAATAATGGATGCATTTGCAGAGATCAAACCTGATATTGTAGTATCTGTACCTCTGATAATTGAGAAGATATATAAGAAAAAACTGCAGCCGATTATCAATAAAACAGCGATAAGGGTACTGCTCAGACTACCGGTTATAGATCAGAAAATTGAGAAGAGAATAAAGCTTGAGCTAATAAAGACCTTTGGAGGGAAATTCTACGAGGTAATTATTGGGGGTGCTGCATTCAACAGAGAGGCCGAACTTTTTTTCAGAAAAATCGGATTCCCTTTCACTGTAGGTTATGGAATGACAGAGTGTGCTCCCATTATAACATATGCCCCCTGGCACAATACAAAACTCTACTCGTGCGGTAAGGTTGTGCCTCGTATGGAGATAAAGATAGATTCCCGAGATCCGGCAAAAATTCCCGGGGAGATTCTCTGCAGAGGAGAGAATGTGATGTTGGGCTATTACAAAAACAGAGAGGCAACCGACCTCGTATTAACCTCTGACGGATGGTTACACACAGGGGATGTTGGGGTGATTGACTCAGAAGGGTATCTATATATTAGGGGTCGTTCAAAGAGTATGATCCTGGGCTCTTCCGGGCAAAATATCTATCCTGAGGAGATCGAGAGCATTATTAATAATATGCAGTATGTTGTGGAATCTCTTGTTATTGAGGAGGGTGGCCTGTTATCTGCACTTATTTACCCAGATTTTGAGCAGGCAGAGAGTGACGGAATAAGCGAGAGTGCACTCAACAAAAAAATGGAGGAGATAAGGGTGGCGGTAAACGAAGATTTGCCAAATTATTGCAAGATCCAGGAGATTAGAATTTTCCCGGAAGAGTTTGAGAAGACACCAAAGAGAAGTATTAAAAGATATCTTTAT
>JAUYTH010000048.1 GCA_030695165.1 Bacteroidales bacterium | reverse complement strand
AACGTAAAACTTATGATAACTAACTTGAATTATAAAAAATAAGTATGACAAATAAAGCCATAATACGGATATTGATATTTTACATTATTGGAATTACTTTATCAAATGTTTTTAGATTTGATTTGTTCGAATTGTCTAAAGGGCAAGAGTATTTATCTCCTTTACTACTAATATTGACATCTCCTTTGGGCGCAATTGGATTGCTCATAGGATCTTTAATATCAATGTATTTATTAAAAAAAGAAAGGAAATTGAGTTTTAGTTTATTTGGAACATCACGGAAATTGAGTGTTATAATGATGCTTATTCCAATAGTATTGTTTACCGTATTTGGTGTTCAAAACCTCAATGAATTAAATATTCATAGTTATGGATTGGCTGTCGGAATTAGTGCATTTATTTATTGCTTTTGTGAGGAAATTGGATGGAGGGGATACTTGCAGGATGAATTGAGTTTTGTAAAAGAATGGCAAAGGGTAATTGTGATAGGATTTTTGTGGTATTTATGGCACTTACCATTTGTATCAAATCATAATATTGTAGACAATCTTCAGTTTCTCGGATGGATGATATTCGGAAGCTGGGGAATAGGAAAAATTACAGAACTAACTAAGTCAATTATTGCAGCAACTTGTTTTCATATGGTCATTAATATTTTAATGTTTAATAGTATTACCAGAAATGGACTTGCTGGTTCTTCAAAACTCATTATTCTTGGTGTGTCAATTGTATTATGGATTTTAATATTGATTATTTGGGGAAAAGAGAAAAAAACTATTGCCAACAATGTATAAAAATAATAGCCGGTTCAGTAGTAAAATCAAGGGGTGTATCCCGCTTCAACTTTCTTGTAACTTGACAGGAAAGTGCCACGCAGTCGGCTACTATTCTTATACTTACCGTTATGGGCAAGGCTTAAAAAATATTAAATATTAATACTATGATGACAAGATTGTTAACCATCAGCTTAAGTGTTATTTTGTTAATGGCTACATCTTGCCAAAAGGATGAACTTAACATAAAGAACCCAGATGTAACCCAGTTCGTCAGAATATTGAAAACGGGCAATTACTTTGAAAAAGTGGGTTATGAATTGCCAAATTTTTCAAAAAAGCATCTGCCGGAATTGCTAAATTATTTGAAAGACACAACGAATATTAAAGAGTTCCCGACGCATCCATTATCATCAAAATTTACTACACCAAAGAGACTTAATGAATGCCTATTTTGGACAATTGACGGCATTAGGTCTGGAAACAAATATCCTTCGTTAGAACCATGTTTAGTAGACACATCGACATACTCAGAACAATCCGGGTATTCAAGAGTATCAGGGAAAAAATTGATTGATTTGTCAAATTTATATATTAGTTGGTATGAGGAGTACATAAAGAATCCTACGGAATTAACATTGAAAAAAAATTTATTCGAACAAACTTCTTATAAATGGAATTAATACAAAGCCAAGCCCATAACACGCGTTAAATCCCATTAAAACAGGATTTTACCGCGAAACCGTTAGCGGACATTGAAAACTTACAGAAGGAAAGAATATGAAAGAAAAATTTTTTAAGGCTGAAGGAATAGAAATCTGCACTGAAAGTTTTGGAGATGAAAATAATCCTGCAATTTTGCTACTTGCAGGGGCAACTGTATCAATGCTGTTTTGGGATACTGATTTTTGTATTCGATTGGCTGAAAATGGCTATTTAGTAATTCGTTATGACAATAGAGATGTTGGAAAATCAACTTCATACACGCCAGGCACAACACCATACAATATTGTAGACTTGACCGACGATGCCATTGCAATTTTGGATGGCTATAAAATAGAAAAAGCTCATTTTGTTGGCATATCACTTGGTGGTTTAATCGCACAAATCAGCGCAATTAGATTTCCCGGTAGAGTTCATTCGTTAACACTAATGTCGACAGGGCCTTGGGGTGACTCAGATTCTTCAATACCTGAAATGGATACTCGTATTTTAGATTTTCATAGTAAAGCAGATTCAGTTGATTGGACAAGTGAGGATAGTGTGACAAGCTATTTAATCCAAGGTGCTCAATTAATGAGTGGCAGGAAACCATTCGAAGAAAAACGTAGTGAAAACCGAATAAGAAATGAATTCAATAGAGCTAATAATTATATAAGCATGTTTAATCACGCGACCTTGGGAGGTGGTGAAGATTATTGGAATAGATTAAGTGAAATAAACATGCCAACTTTGATTGTTCATGGCACAGATGATAAAATATGGCACTTTCAGAATACTGCTGTTCTGAAAACAAAGATCAAAGGTTCTAAGCTGATTACGCTTGAAGGAACAGGTCATGAACTTCATACACAAGATTGGCCAGCAATTGTAGATGAAATAAATAGGCACATAAGTGATTGCGAAGAATAAACAACGATCCGCTAACAGCGTGTATATGCCATTGCTTCGCAACAGCACATACACGCGGAACGTTAGCTGCAATGTTATGAACCTTGAATAATCCTTTAGTAATATGAAACAAGACATTTTAAAAGAATATGACAATCAAAAAGGGAAACTTAATATTTTCCGAAAAAAGATGGAAACATTATTGAATGATTTATTATTGGAAAGAAACGTGCACTTCCATCTAGTTTCAAGTCGTTTAAAAGACAGGAATAGTATTTCCAAAAAAATAGATTCTAAAAACGATAAGTATTCTTCATTAATTGATGTAACAGATGTTGTTGGATTAAGAATCATAACATATTTGGATAGTGAAGTAGATACAGTAGCTCAATTAATTGAATCTGAATTTACAATTGATTGGATAAATACAGTTGATAAAAGAAAATTAAAAAACGATCAATTTGGATACAAATCACTTCATTATATTGTATCATTAAAAGGTAATAGATGTGATTTAGTTGAATATTCAAATTACAAAACATTAAAGTTTGAAATTCAAATAAGAACAATATTACAACATTCTTGGGCTGAAATTGAACATGACTTAGGTTATAAAGGCGAGTTGTCAATTCCAGATACTTACAAGAGGAATTTTAACAGATTGTCAGCTTTATTAGAAACTGCTGATGTAGAATTTGATAGATTGAAAAAAGAGATTATTAATTATGAAAATAGTATATTAGAATTAATAAAGAATCAGCCAGAAGAAATTGAATTAAATCAAAATTCATTATTAAATTTTATCAAAATTAATGATACACTTCAATCCATTAATCATCTAATTTCAAAAAACGCTGGAGCAGAAATCTATGAAGCTGATAATGTTGAAGTCCTTTTACAACGATTTCAATTTTTTAAAATTAATTCTATAAAAGAGTTAGAAAATGAATTAGTTAAAGAGCGTATACTTTTCACAAAATTCATTGAAATATTATCAAAAACTTTAGATGTAAAAAAACTACCAAATATTGTATCGGCTTTTTACTTTTCACATTACCTAGCAGCAAAAATGGAAGATGTGAATTATATAATGGAATACGCTAAAGCAGGTACAATTTCAATAAATATAACCAAAAAAAACGCAAATAAGTGGATAGAAATATATAAAGAAATAAAACGCAGCAGCTAACAGCGTATTTGTTGTATTTAGGCTGATGACGCATTTGGAGTTCTTACCGCTTTTTGTTGGTTTTACTACCGTGGGACAAGAAAACGTTTCAAACGCCCAAACACAACAAATACGCAAAACGTTAGGTTCATTTTACGACAGGCTGCAATACAGATATTTACTTGTATTATGAAACAAACACGCTACTTTTGATACTATCATATGATACTATATAAAATAACAGGAAACAACATAACGATTGAGCAAATAACCGCAATTGTGATGAATTGTCCTAGTAAATTGGCAGATTATTGATCTAAACTAAGTATGGCTTAATAAAAATTGGTTTATCCGAGTTTTTAAACTGGATCGACGAACAAAGGGTTGGACGAACAATCCTTACTATTCAGCAACGCCACACGTTTATGCCCTCTTATCGGGAGTTCAATGGGAGCAATAATTTTGAACTCCAGAAAGGAATGAAGAATTATCACGTTGGCCAAAATGGGTTTAGCGATATAGCACAACATTTCACCTTTTTTCCCGATGGGGCAATTTTGACCGGACGTAGTCTGGGTGTTAACTATTCTGGTGATATAGAGCCACTATTCCGGAGTATATGGGGCCAACAACTTCGACTTAAAGAACGAGTCGAACAGTTTATCCAATTACACACAGGTTTATTGTCAATTTCAAATAATTCAATAGTTTAACAAGATTTTTTAACATCAAATTTTTGATTTGTCAATTTCTCCAACTGAGGGTAACGTATAAATATATATTGCAATAGAAACAATTGTAAGGATTATTCCGGAAACCGTTTCAAAAAAAGCAACTTTTGATAGAAAGGTACCATTAGAAAATATCGTCTCGCCATTAAATGTAGAAATGCACAATAAACTTGATTTTATGACGGTCAAGTTTCATGTGAACTGTAATTTAAGATAATGAAATGGACGTAATCTTAGTTCCCCTCATCATCGTCCTTATCATTGTCCTCCTCATCGTCGTCAAGATTTACTTCACCAGTGCCACCACATGTTTGGCATTGGCCTGTCCCAGAACAAATTTCACAAGTACAATCAGCATCTACTGTTCCAAAAGTCATTATTTCAGTAATTGCCTCAGGAATGCCGTATATTTCACCTGTTCCATGGCATCTCTTGCATCTTCCATCTCCTCCGGAAGAAAAAAAAGAACTTAAATTTGGCCCATCGCAATCCGGGCAATTTCTTGTTGACATAATTTTCTTTACTTTTAAACAATTAATAATACTATTGTTGCATTTAAAAATATTTTTTTCAAAAATATCTCAAGCATAAATTAAGGTATAAACATTTTTATTGAATAAACAATTTAATCAAATTATGCGCATCCTTCTCTTCTATAATATTTTATAGTACTTTCTCATTATCTTTTTATCAAAACTATCCCATTAAAATCTCTATAAATATACTCTTTACCGATATATATATATCATTTTTTAAAAATGATATAAAAAAATAATCAAAATTCGGAGGTCCGACATCATAAGCATATTAGCTATAGCTGATATAGGATAAATCGACCGCTTCTCTAGAACAATAAATTTTGCCAAACAAATTTATTATCATAACTTTATCTCATATTAATCTTAATCTTCTGTAGAGGAACCAATCCTTTTTTAATATATTAATGAACTTTATATGAAAAAAAATATCCTAAAATGGTTAAATGATTGGGGGCTTTTTATTGTTTCAATCATTTTCGTACTGTTATACACTGGTTTAATTTCAGATTTTCGAGGTGAAAACCAATTTAATAATTCGGTAATAACAAATATTTTATTTGCAATCATTAATCTATTATCTGCATTTTATATATCTCGCAAGATTAGTTTATGGGGATGGCTAACAGATACAAATAGCAATCAAAAAAAAATTGCCAAAACTGCAATAAGACACAATAGAGGAAACCTAGCATCGATTGTGAAACTTACAAGAATTACTTCAGAAAAAGTTGAGATAGTTACTGATCCACTTACTAAGCAATACCTAAAGGAAATTCAAAACCATCTTGAAATGATATATAGTGGAATCAGGAACTCAGAGGCAGATTTTAAAGAAATTGTAAATGAAGAGATGACAGAGCAGAATTCTTTGGAGATAGAAATTTCGAAAATTTTTGTAGAAATTAAGGAAAAAAATAAAGAAATTGAGAAATTGTCTCATTCATCAAATACAAAAGAAGTTGAGATTAATAAATTGAAAGAACAACTTAGAGACTCACAGACAGAGTTACAAAAGAAAATTAATAGCTTACCATTTGGAGCACAAGGAATTACTTCAGGATCTATTAATCCTACAACGATGACAACAAGGGCCCCATTGACTGGTACTATAGATCTTGATGAATATATTAGTGGGATTGACAAAGACAAATGACATTAAAACTACCAGCCATTCTATTGCTTTTATTGTAGAAAACTAATAATAGTAAACGAACGCACAAATATTGCAGATTAATTTTCAATAATATCCGGGTATTGACATTGTTAATGCGAAACATCTTTTAGCCGGGAATGCTGGATGAAACGATTACAATGGATTCGTTTAAGGTCAGAGGGCAAAATTCATTAAAGAACAACTTAAACGACAAGAAAATAATACGCCATAAGGAATATATTGACAATAAGATATCTGAATATTAGTGGCTCTTGATAGTTCCGATAATGAAGAAGAGAAAGAAGAACTGAAACATAAAATCGAGATTCAAAAAATAAGCTCATCACAAATTTTGATACCGGAGACGTTAACGATACCAAGGAACTTGCCCTTGATAGTTTGAATGTTCTGGCCGACAAAGGATATCATACCGGAGATCAGTTGCAGCAATACGTTCTTGCCAATATAACCACATATGTATCTCCTAAGGCATCATCAACCAAAGATATTGGCCTATATCCTATTAATGCATTCAAATATAATCCGGAATCAGATACATACACATGCCCAGCAGGAGAAGTGTTGGCAACAAATAATGTCTGGTACAGGCACAGCTCAGAGGGAAAGACTCCTGCTTTTCGTTATAAACGTTATTTGTCCCCAAAATGCAGTTCTTGTTCACAACAGAATCACTGTACAAACTGTAGCCGCTATGGTCGTGCCATTGACAGAAGCGAGTTTGCAGACATAATTGCTCAAAATGCAACCAGAGTAAATGAATCCCCGAACTATTACCGTTTGAGGCAGCAAATCGCCGAACACCCTGGGGTACATTGAAAAGGCAATGGGCTTTTGACTATGTTTTATTGAAAGGGAAAAGGTAGGTATTGGGTGAGGTAAGCCTTGCATTTATTGGATACAATCTTATGAGAAGTGTGCAGATAATGACTCCCCGGAAATTCATTGAACTGCTCATAATCAATTCTTTTTTACCAAAAACGCTCCTAAATCCAATTTTTCCCCCTCCAATTTATTCCAATTTACTTGAAAAACACAAAATGTCCTCATAAAATGCAGGTAATCACAGAATAAATTTACAATTAAAAAAATAGATTTTGTACCTTTAGGCTAATTTTAAAACAG
>JAUYTH010000043.1 GCA_030695165.1 Bacteroidales bacterium | reverse complement strand
ATCTGCTCCGGGATATCATTTGGCGACCCATAGAAGAGAGCCATTTGGTGAGGGTTCTCTCCGTAACGCAGAGGTGTAGAGTTTTGAATGCTCTCTTTGAATGTATCTATTGAACCCTCTCTGTTAAAATACTTGAAGATTGCAGTATCGTAATGCGAACTCACATTGAATGCCCAGGCGGCAAAACTTGCCCTCTCCTCCATTGAACTCACTCCGGCTTTCTCTGTGAGTATGTGTGAAATTGCGGGGTAGAGCTCTTTGCAGGGAACGATAATCACATCTTTATAGTTTTTGGCAGCTGCTCTTATGAGGGAGATTCCGCCGATATCTATCTTCTCGATTATCTCCTGATTTGAAGCGTTTGACGAGACATATTTTTCAAAAGGGTAGAGATCTACAATTACAAGGTCTGTCTCCGGAATGTTGTACTCTTTAACCTGAGCCGCATCTGACTCACTCTCCCTGCGAGATAGAATACCGCCAAAGATCTTTGGATGGAGCGTTTTTACTCTCCCTCCCAGAATTGACGGGTAGTCGGTAATATCCTCCACTGTTTTAACCGGAATTCCTAACCCTTTAATAAAATCGTAAGTCCCTCCGGTTGAGAGGATCTCTATATTTAAATCATTGAGTTGTTTCGCGATAACATCTATCCCCTCTTTATGATAAACTGAGATTAATGCTCTTTTGATTGTTCTGTTTTCCATACCCCTTAAATGGCTACAAAATTACTAAAATATACAATTAATACCTATTTTTGTTGATACAAAAAGATTACCGGGATGGAAAAAAAATATTACGCAATAATTGTGGCAGGAGGGAGCGGCAGCCGTATGGGTGGAGATGTCGCAAAGCAGTTTATGAATTTGGGAGATAAGCCGGTGATTGTAACTACAATAGAGCGTTTTTTGGCCCTCTCTTTCCCTCTTGAGATAATTGTGGTTCTACCATCTAATTATAAAGAGTATTGGAAGAGCTACTGTTTTGAAAACAGATTCAATTTTAAGCATACTCTGGTATCCGGTGGCCTTACCCGGTTTCACTCTGTGAAGAATGCGCTTAAGTATGTTTGCAGAGGGGGGCTGGTTGCGGTACACGATGGCGTAAGACCATTTGTCACCAAGGAGTATATTGAGGAGCTCTATGCAATTGCCAATGAAAAAGGGGCAGTTATCCCCGTAATTTCACCGCCGGACTCTATGCGTGTTAAGTGCGATGATGGCACAACAGAGGTTACCGACAGGCAGAGGTATCTGCTGGTTCAGACCCCGCAGGTATTCACGACAGACCTGATTCTGGATGCATACAAACAAGCATACTCACCTGCCTTTACAGATGATGCAACTGTTGTAGAGAGTATGGGTGCGAAAATTCACCTTGTACAAGGTAAGGCGATAAATATCAAACTAACCAGGCCGGAAGATATGCTTCTGGCCAAAGCAATTCTTAGCGTTTTTTAACGGTAGAGACTTTACCCGGATAATCTTTAACCCAAACCTGTCTCTCTATTGCCTGATCCAGAGATATAAATGTCTCTGTCTGCTCTACAGAAGGGATGTTTTGGATTGTATTTATAAGGATCTCCATAAGGTGATCGTGATTCTGGCAGTAGATCTTAAGCATAAGTGCGTGCTTGCCTGTAACGAAGTGACACTCAACTACCTCAGGGATGTTTTTTAGCGCCTCAATTACAGAAGGGTAGTGGTTTGCCTGTGCAAGGCTTACACCAACAAAAGCACATACATTTAGCCCCAGAGTCTGGGGTTTTACAAGGAGTCTGGAACCGGTTATGATTCCTAAGTTCTCCATTTTCTTCACTCTCTGGTGAATAGCTGCTCCTGAGACTCCACATTCGCGCGCAATCTCAAGAAATGGCATTCTTGCATTTTTTACAAGAAACGACAGGATCTTTTGATCAATCTGATCAATCTGATATTTAGGCATACTGATAATGAATATTATGTCAAAGGACAAATATAATAATAAATTATAATTAAATCTGATTTATTTTTTGAAAAAAGAAAAGCCATCTCATAGGAATTTCACCTGAGCAGGCTGTAAGATAGTCCTGGTATGAGCAGGGAATATGTTGAATATTAGTGGTTTTTACCTCAGAAACCTCCATCCACCAACGGCCGGAAGAGCAACTTGTAATAAAGACAATATCCTGTCCCTCCTCACCCATACTTACAATTTTTCTAAGGAACATATCCTCCTTTGCACTATTGCCGGGATCTTCGTCTATGCTTGATGAGAGGGCCTCGGCGATATGCCAGAAAACCTCTGCGATGAGCTCAGTTGTAACCGGGTTTGGTTCTAAAGTGGAAGGGTAACCATAAATATAGATGTTCTTTACTTTTTGACCCATTCCGGCGTATCTGGCAATCTGGCAAATCTCCTCTGCATAGAGTCCGTTGGGGGAGAGTGTGGTGTTATTTGGAAAGTCGCTGCTGCGAACGGCGTTAAGATCAATAAATATTTGATCTTTAGTACGAAGCATTGGCTCGCAAAGGGTATTATCACCCCGAAGCACTCCAAGACGTATCTCCTCGAAGTTACGCTTTCTTAAAAGGTCCAAATCTTTCGGACTGTAACGGTAGCTCTGATAACCTATATGGGCAAATTCGGTTGCCAGAGGGTCTTTAAGGATATGCCGGAGAATTGTGTCCTTACTGTTTAAAGGGCTCCCTGCAGATATTAAAGCAGCCGAGTAATCTTTTTCCGGACAGATATCTTTTAACTTGGGCAGATGCTCTCCGCAAAGTACAACTGTTTTGATACCTAAGCTATTTGCCAGTTCAATTGTCTGTGCTAACTGGTTGATTCCGGGACGGGTGAAGTAGGTTTTGTACTGACCGTGTGAGTATAATTTACCTATTACCGATGCCATCCGGTCACTCCCTGTGGTGTCTATAATTAACGCAGACGTACCCGCAATTGCCTCACTTATTGCGGCTGCGGGGATTATCTCAATTGAGTAGTTACTGCTCATTGAATACTATTTATGCGTGAAACTTTTTTATATGTACGATACTATTTTCTGGAAGAGGGCTTTTTCGATTTTGGATTTTTACCCGTCTTCTCTGCTTTTTCTATTATCTCTAGGATAGTTGAAATCTCCAGGCTCTCCGGTGCTGTCCCTTTTGGAATCTTGTAGTTCTCTTTACCCTTTTTAATATAGGGGCCAAACCTGCCGTTAAGCACATCTATACCCTCTGCCGGGAAATTCTTTATGCTCTTTTGAGCCTCTTTGCGGGAGCTCTCATCTATGAGCTCTATACATTTTTGAAGCTCTACGGTATATGGGTCACTCTCTTTTCCCAGGGAGATGAATGCACCTTTATATTTAATATAAGGGCCAAACCGTCCTATCGCACAGGTTATCTCCTCTCCCAGGTGTGTGCCTACAACTCTTGGAAGTTGAAACAGTTTAAGTGCATCATCGAGGGAGATTGTCTCTATGAGCTGACCCTTTGCCAGGCTCACAAACCGTTTGTCCGGGTCTTCACTCTCTCCAATCTGTGCAAGAGGACCAAAACGACCTATGCGCACATAGACACTTTTCCCGCTCTTAGGGTCTGTGCCCAGCAGCTTCTCTGCGTTGGTAGGCCTGGATACGGTGAGGGTCTCATCCACTCTTTTATGAAAAGGTTTGTAGAAATCTGCAATTAGTTTGTTCCAGACAAGTTTACCCTCGGCAACCAGGTCAAAATCCTCCTCGATTTTGGCGGTAAAGTTGTAGTCCAGAATGGTTTCGAAGTTCTCTGTGAGAAAATCGTTAACCAGAATCCCGATATCTTCGGGGAAGAGTTTGTTCTTCTCTGCGCCGAAACTCTCTTTTTTAAGGTGATGGGCAATCTTACCTTTGGCAAGAGAAATCTCTCTGTACTCTCTCTCAAACCCGGGGCGGCTATCCTTAATTATATAGCCTCTGGTGACGATGGTTGAGATTGTCGGGGCGTAGGTAGAAGGCCTCCCTATGCCCAGCTCTTCCAGCTTTTTAACCAGACTCGCTTCTGTATATCTTGGTGGTTTTTGAGTGAACTTTTCGGTTGCCTTTATGGTAATGGAGTTCATCTTTTGCCCGCTCTTCATTGCAGGAAGCATAAGCTCCAGATTCTCTTCGGCCGAGTCGTCATCTTTTGACTCCATATAGACCTTAAGGAATCCGTCAAATGTAACCCGATCTGCAGTAGCAATAAATGGATATTTAACAGAGTCCGATGTGATTGAGATTTGAGTTCTCAATATTGCTGCATCTGCCATCTGCGAAGCTATGGTTCTTTTCCATATTAGATTATATAGGCGTTTCTCCTGTGTTCCTGCCTCAATCTCTATGTTGCTCATATATGTTGGGCGGATAGCTTCGTGAGCCTCCTGTGCCCCTTTGCTTTTGGTTGCATATTGCCTGGTCTTGGAGTACTCCTTGCCGTAAAGATCTGTAATCACCTGTTTGGATGCCCCGATAGCCAGCTTGGATAGGTTTACGGAGTCTGTACGCATATAGGTGATCAACCCGCTCTCGTAGAGGTTTTGGGCGGTTCTCATTGTCTGGTTAAGCGAGAAGCCCAGCTTCCTGGAGGCCTCCTGCTGGAGGGTAGATGTGGTAAAAGGTGCGGGAGGTGTTCTCTTTGTCTCCTTCTCCTCAATATCTGCAATCTTAAAAGTTGCTCCGATGCTGTTTTGCAGAATCTCCAGCGCCTGTTGCTCGTTATCGAACCTCTCGGTGATCTCTGCAGCAACTTTAGCGCTCTCGGGAGAGCCATCCGGGTTGAAAACCCCCTCTACCTTAAACTGAGATTTTGAGTTAAACTGCTGAATCTCTCTCTCTCTCTCAACAATGAGTTTAAGGGCAACGCTCTGTACCCTGCCTGCCGAGAGTTTCGGTTTCACCTTTTTCCAGAGAATTGGCGAGAGCTCGAACCCTACCAGGCGGTCCAGCACCCTGCGGGCCTGTTGAGCCATCACCAGGTTCATATCTACACCCCTTGGATTCTCAATGGCATTGAGAATGGCATCCTTGGTAATTTCGTGGAATACTATTCTCTTTGTCTTTTTCGGGTCCAGGTTGAGTGCCTCACAGAGGTGCCACGCAATGGCCTCTCCCTCGCGGTCCTCATCGGATGCAAGCCATATAATATCTGCCTTTTTTGCCAGTGACTTAAGTTCTGAAACTATTTTCTTCTTCTCTTCAGAAACAAGATAGTCCGGTTCAAATCCATTTTCCAGATCAATTCCGAGGTTCTTTTTTGATAGATCCCGTATATGTCCAAAGCTAGATTTCACTGTAAACCCACTACCCAGAAACTTTTCGATTGTCTTGGCCTTAGCCGGAGACTCCACGATTACTAAGTTTTCTCCCATACGTAAAATAATCCTTGATGGCTGCAAAGTAAAGTATAAATTAAGGTAATATCAAAATTTTTATTCCTAATTTTGGCAGTTGGTACACTTGGAAATACTGTCAAAAATGGATATTAAAAAGAGAAAAAGGGTTGTCAGGTGGTTATGGATAATGTTCTTGAGTCCCTTTGTATTATTATTGTTTTCGTTGCTTTTAGTTGGGATGTTTGCAGACATTCCTTCGTTTGAGGAGCTTGAAGATCCCAAGAATAATCTTGCTACCGAAGTGATATCGGAAGATGGGGAGATTCTTACAACCTTTCATATAGAGAACCGCTCCTTTATCACATACGGGGAGCTCTCACCAACTCTTATTGATGCAGTAATCGCTACCGAAGATGTTCGTTTTAACAGCCATAGCGGGATAGATTTTAGAAGTCTTGCAAGGGTGGCGGTAAAGTCAATTATTTTGGGTCAGACCCGCTCCGGTGGTGGAGGTAGTACCATTACCCAGCAGCTTGCCAAGACTCTCTTTCCAAGAGATACAGTTGTGAGCAGCTTTCCCGGGGCAAAGATCTATAGGCTTGGGGTATCTAAGTTCAAGGAGTGGATTACAGCAGTTAAGCTTGAGAGAAACTACACAAAGCCGGAGATTCTGAGTATGTATATGAACGCTGTGTTTTATGGCAGTAATGCATATGGGATAAGGGCGGCAGCCAATACATTTTTCGGGAAGCACCCATCACAACTTACTGTAGAGGAGGGGGCCACACTGGTGGGGATGGTTAACAAGCCAACCCGATTCAACCCGGTTTTAAACCCGGAGCGTTCGCTGGCAAGAAGAAATCACGTATTGGGGCAGATGAGAAAATATGGCTTCCTGGACAGGGCAGATTTTGACTCAATTGTAAATATACCTATTAAACTCTCCTACTCACAGCAGGACCATAACTCCGGCCTGGGACCCTATTTCCGGGATATGCTTCGCAGGGTTATGAACGCAAATGAGCCTTTGAGATCTTCCTACAGGCAGTATGAAGATTACCAGGCAGACTCCACTCTTTGGAGGGATGACCCCCTCTACGGATGGTTGAATAAGAACGTGAAGCCGGATGGTACCAAATACAATCTGGATAAAGAGGGGCTAAAAATCTACACCACAATAAACTCGAGGATGCAACGCTACGCCGAGGAGGCTGTAGCCGAGCATCTGGGTAAGGAGCTTCAAAAGGTCTTCTTTAGTGATTTAAGGTGGAAACGAAACCGTCCGTTTTCGGATGATGTTCCAAAGGAGATTACAGATAATATAATGAGGCAGGGGAGGAGATGGAGTGACCGCTACAGGATGATGAGTGCCGCCGGTTCAACCGCAAAAGAGATTGAGGAGAGCTTCACTAAGCCTGTCCCTATGACGGTTTTCGGATGGAACGAGAGGGGTCGTATAGATACTATAATGTCGCCCAATGACTCCATTAAATATTACAAATCGTTCCTGAGGGCTTCGCTAATGGCGATGGAGCCTCAGACCGGCTTTGTTAAAGCGTACGTGGGTGGGCCGGATTACAGATATTTTAAATATGACAATGCGCGCCAGGCAAAACGGCAGGTTGGTTCGACCATCAAACCGTTCCTCTATACTCTTGCAATGCAGGAGGGTTTTACACCTTGCGATAAGGTAGTAAATGTGCCTCAGACCTTTATGGTGGGAGACTCCACCTGGACTCCGGAGAGTACAGATAAGCCGGAGTGGATAGGTAAGAAGGTGACCCTTAAGTGGGGTCTTACAAGAAGTAGCAACAACATATCTGCATATCTTATGAGGCAGTTCGGTCCAAATGCTCTGGTGGATATGTGCCGCCGTCTGGGTATCAAGAGCCACCTGGACCCTGTTGTCTCACTCTGTTTAGGGCCTGCAGATATCACTCTTTATGAGATGGTTGCTGCATATAATACATATCCTAGCAGAGGGGTACACGTAGATCCTGTGTTTGTTTTGAGAATTGAAGATAAATCGGGCAATGTGCTGGGTAACTTTACTGCACGCAAAAGGGAGGCGATAAGTGAATCTACTGCCTATCTGATGGTAAATCTTATGGAGGGTGTAGTTAACGAGGGTACTGCAGCAAGGCTAAGGGTAAGGTATATTACCCAGGGACCTATTGCAGGAAAGACAGGAACTACAAACGACCAGAGCGACGGTTGGTTTATTGGGTTTGTTCCCCGCCTTACTGCGGGTGTTTGGGTCGGAGCTGAGGACAGGCAGGTTCACTTTGAGAGCCTGGCGCTTGGTGGCGGTTCAAATATGGCGCTTCCAATCTGGGGCCTTTTTATGCAGAGGGTAATGAAAGACCCAACCCTTGGAATATCTGCCTTCGATGCCTTTACCTCGCCTCCGGGCTTCTATGTAGACCTCAACTGCAAAGGCACAGACGAAGATCTCGAGGAGGGACAAACCAAAAAAGATCTGTTTTTTAACTAATAATCTGGTCATAGATTTTAACTAATAACCTGCACAAGAGTTTTTTGATGAAGAGAATTGCACTTATATATGGTGGTGACTCGTCGGAGTACGAGGTCTCTGTTAAGAGCGGAAAACATATGGCCTCTCATATAGACAGGGAGAGGTACGAAGTCTTCGAAGTTTTAATTAAGGGGGCAGACTGGAGAGTGATTTTAGACGGGGAGGATAACTCCTGTTTTATTGACAAGGCAGATTTCTCTGTAGTAATTCCCTCAAACGGATGGATGGCAGAGAGTCGGCTCCATTTTGACCTGGCTCTGATAATGATACACGGCTCACCGGGAGAGAACGGGCTGCTTCAGGCCTATTTTGAGATGATTGGGATGCCGTTCACAACTTGCCCTGCCACGGTTGCCGCTGTAACCTTCAATAAATATGCCTGTAAATGTTTTTTGAGAGATACCGGGGTAAAGCTGGCCGCAGAGAGGTTCATAAGACGTGGCGACGGGTACAACCCATACGAGATCTCAATAGCTCTTGGCCTTCCTCTCTTTGTTAAACCAAACAATGGCGGAAGCAGCTTTGGGGTGACAAAGGTGAAGAGGCTGGAGGAGCTTAACGACGCAATCGAGTGCGCCTTTAAGGAGGATGCCAGTATTCTGGTTGAGGAGTTTATAGATGGTCGCGAAATGACCAACGGAGTGTACGAGCACAACGGCGAGCTGGTTCGTCTGCCTGTAACCGAAATCATATCCAATAACGAATTCTTTGACTACGAGGCCAAATATCTGGGAGCCTCTCAGGAGATATGCCCAGCAAACATCCCTGTAGAACTCAGCGATAGAATCATAGATCTCTCCCACAAAATATACCGCTACCTGGGTTGCCGCGGGGTAGTAAGAATCGACTACATTGTCCGCGGCGAAGAGATATTCTTCCTAGAAATCAACACCGTCCCCGGAATGACCGAAATGAGCCTCGTTCCCCAACAAATCCGCGCCGCCGGAATGACCATCAAAGAGTTCCTCACCCAGCTGTTGGGGGAGTAACCTTGCCGAGCGGGTAACTTTGCCAGGCGGGTAACCTTGCCAAGCGGGTAACTTTGCCAGGCGGGTAACCTTGCCAAGCATTGTGGGAAGTATCTGATAATCAGCGACAGGAACAAAAACCGCGTAGCGGAAAACACACCCGCAAAGCGGACCACTCTACCGCGCAGCGGAAAACACACCTGCGCAGCAGAAAACACACCTGCGCAGCAGACCGCCGGAAAATTCAACTGGCAGTGTTATGTGAAACAGGCTGGTTTACAAGTGTTTAGAAATTGGGATTTTGGCAATTGGGAAAACTGCAAAAACTATTCCATTAATTTACAAAGACTTACACAAAACACTAACAGATGAAAGTTTGGCAGAATGAATCAGCTAGTTGGCCGGCTGGTTTAGGGAGTCGGCCGGTTGGGTTAGTGAATCGCTTGGCTGGATAAGGGGGTCGGCCGGTTGGGTTAGTGAATCGCTTGGCTGGATAAGTGAGTCGGCCGGTTGGGTTAGTGTGTCTTTTCGCTTGAGGTATTTACGGACGTTGTGGATTCGGTTGTAATCTGCCTTCAAGGCCGCATCAAAGTTTGGGTCTCCCTCTTTGGGCAAAATGGTGTCGGGGGAGATGTTGAGTTTTTGTTCAAGCATCTGCAACTCTTGGCGTTGGGATTTTTCGCCGATTGTTTTTGCGGATATTCCGGGAATAAATGTGAAGATGGAGAGAGAGATTATGGCAATATAGCAGAGGTAGAGGTAGAGGTAGAGGCTGCTTTTTTTGAACATCTGCATTAAAGTTGCAACGGTGAGGATGGCGCCGCTGACGAACAGATATACCCTGGCCTCGGTGAATCCGTACTCATACACCCGCTGGATGGCGCCTACCCAAAAGAGAATAAGTGGAATGATGAAGAGGGGGTAGAGGTATTTGTAGAATTTGACAAATATTTGTTTTTCGGTTATTCCGGTGAGGGCTTTGACAAGGATGCCGGAGATTACAAATGCGTTTACGATTATTGCCAGTTTCCCGTTGGGCAGGGTGAATGTTACGACGATTTTTGCAATGTAGAGGTAGATGATTGTGGCAAATATTACAAGAGCCGGGGTTAGGATGTAATTAACAGCCGGTGTGCAGATTATATTTCGAATTTTGGTTATTTGTGCCGATAGTGCGTTCTCTTCGGTTTCGTCAGATGCGTAGAGAAAGAGAATTGGGGTTGAGAGGATTAGGATTATGCTCATAACCCAGGTTGCACTGTCGTTTATTAATTTATCCGGGAACTCAAAGAGCTCTGAGGTCGAAAAGAGTATGGCCATTGCAATGAGAAAGGTGGGTAGAGTTATTGCAAAGGAGGCGGCAACCCTGGATGCAAAATTTATAAATGTTTCGGTTATAGTTCTGTTGTCGCGCTCCCTGCGGAATGACGCAATAACCAGCAGTGTGATAACGATGGTTGCCGCATAGGCCGGCGAAAATAGCCATTCACTGACATCAAACAGGAATACCGGAACAAGGGTCAGGGCAGAGAGGTAGTAGATTGCTCTTTTGATGTTGTTCTTGGCAAACAGCCGGTTGAGGATGTAGGGAATTGCAAATACAACGGGTGCTGTCATAAAATTCTCTCCCAGAAGTTCGGGTAACAATACCTTGTGGTAAGTTAGCACAGAGAGCAGAAAATAGGCAATCGCTACAATCACCTCAACTGGGTTTAGAACCACAATGGTTGCTAATGCTTTAAGGAGCTTAGAGTTACCGGGTGTTTTCATAATGTGAGATGTTTAGGTGTGGAGGACAAGTTTTATAAAGTTCTCTTTGTAGTTGCTCCCAACAGGGATTGTCTTATCGTTTATCTTAATTGTGCTGCGCTCTATTTTGTCAATTTTGTCTATGGCAACTATGAATGATTTGTGAACTCTCACAAAGTTTTCGGGGGGGAGCAGCGATTCCATTCCGGCAAACGACTGCAAAACCATCAGCTTTGAGCTCTTTGTCACTATCTGCAGATACTCCTGCATCCCCTCAATGTAGAGAATTGAGTCAAAATCTACCCGCTCCATACTGTATCCGCTTTTAACGAAGATGTAAGATCTTTTTACAGAAGATATTGTGTTGAACTGGTTGAAGATCTTCTCTGTAGCGGTTACAAACCTTTCAAAACCGAAGGGTTTAAGCAGATAGTCACACACCTCGAATTCGTACCCGGCTATTGCGTACTCTTTGTAGGCAGATGTGATTATGACCTTTGGTTTTATTTTGAGTGAGCGCAAAAAATCAATTCCGTTAAACTCATCCATCTGAATATCAAGAAATATCAGGTCGGTTTCGTTCTCCTTAAGAAAAATAAGGGCATCAATGGCGTTGTTGAAGGTTCTCTGTAACTTAAGCCACGAGATCTTTGAGATAAAAGAGCTCAGTTTCTCAATGGAAAGTGGTTCATCATCAATAACAATACACCTTATATCCATTTTGGTTTGCAAATTATATCTTTCCAAATTTACTCTCTTTTTCTGATTTTATTCACTTTTTACGATTCTAGTTTTTGATACTTATTAGGAGCTTGCATTTGTGTCGATAGTGAGTTCGGCTTTGAAGAGCTCGGAGTCGTGGGAGATGTTGAGTTTGTGTTTGCCGGGATAGAGTATCTCCATTCGTTTAGAAACGTTGCTTATGCCGATCCCTTTTGAGCTGTCTTTGGAGATCATCTTCTCGGGATCGTGCAGATTGCTCACCTTGAAGTTGATAATGCCGGATTTTTCGTTCAGGGTAATTGTGATTCCCTGCTTTTTATCTTTATCGGTGGTGTGTTTGAATGCATTTTCGACAAATGGGATAAGTAGCATAGGGGCAATTTTTGTGTTTGGGTTCTCAATGGAGATGTTGAACTCTACAAGCTCGCTATTTGAGGTTCTGAGATTTTGCAGATTCAGATATTTTTTCAAATACTCTACCTCTTTGTCCAGTTCTATCTCTTCACAATCTGCCTCATTAAAAGAGTAGCGGAGCATATCGGAGAGTTGCAGCAGTGAGTATGATGCCTTTTGGGGGTCTTTTGCGATAAGGGTATCTATGTTGTGAAGTGAGTTGAAAAGGAAGTGGGGGTTGATTTGATTGCGCAAAAGTGCAAGTTCGCTTTTGAGGTTCTGTTTTGATTGCTGCAGTTGCATCCGGTCTTTGTTAACCCAGTCGATAAAGAAGCGAAATAGTGCTCCGTAGATTGCCCAGGTAACCATCAGCATATAAAAGCGAAAGAAGTACATTGAGATATCTCTCTTAATAACAAAAACCGAGGCGGTCATAACCAGAGCTACTCCGAGAGTTGTCAATATCATTTTCTTGTTTTTAAG
>JAUYTH010000039.1 GCA_030695165.1 Bacteroidales bacterium | reverse complement strand
CATTTAGCGCACATCTGGAGGCATTGGAAAACTACATAAAATCAAACAGATCATTATAGTGAAGACCTTATTTTTTTGCGCTTTAACTTTGAAAAACAAAGAACTTTGACACAATATAATAACTTTAAAAATTATAACAATGACAACAAACAACACTAATTTAAATCAATTTCATACCGGTTCGGTATATAAGCGAATGCTTCAGGGAGCCGGAATAGCTTTGGTACTTATCACTATTTTTTTAGCCGGAGTAGATGACCCAAATCCCGATTGGCCAAAATTCTGGATGGTAAAACCGCTCCTGGTAGTTCCAATTGCTGGTGCAATGGGGGGAGTCTTCTATTACTTTATGGACTTTATGAGAAATCAAGGACTCTGGATAAAGATTCTTGCAAATGTAATAAGTCTGTTTGCATACTTGGTTGCCATTTGGTTAGGATCGGTCCTTGGTCTTGACGGGACATTATGGAACTAAAAAGAGCTGTTAAAATACCAATTATAAATATTAAGAACATAAATGATGAAAAAAGAGCTAACCAAACATAAAGAGATTCTGTTTATTATTTTCGCATCAATAATTGCAGGTTTAATTGCAAAACTACCCGTAATATTTTCACTGGACGAGGAGTTCTTCTATCCAAGAAATATGGGATTCATAATTTTTCCGGTATTGGCACTCTATTTTGGCTGGAAGAATCAACTATCTGCACCAAAAATGGCATTCATTGCCGCATTTTTTGTTCTAAGTGCCGTTTTTATTAACTCACTCCCGAATATAGAAAATGACACCCTTATTCTCTCTTGTATACACCTTATTCTACTTATGTGGTCGGTGCTTGGGTTTGCATTTACGGGAGAGTTAAAAAACACTCTTCAAAAGCGCCTCGGATACTTAAAATATAGCGGTGACCTTGCAGTAATTACAACACTGATTCTTATATCGGGTGGGCTGTTATCTGCAATTACTATAGCACTTTTTGAGCTGATAGATTTGAAAATTGCAGATTTCTACTTCCAAAATATCGGAATTTTCGGATTGGTGGCAGCCCCTATTGTAGGCACATACCTAATTCGGTCAAACCCTCAGCTGATAGGGAAGGTATCTCCGCTGATTGCCAAAATTTTCAGTCCACTTGTATTGGTAATGCTTGTAGTATATTTGGCGGCAATTATATTCTCCGGCAAAGACCCATATAATAACAGAGAGTTTCTGCTCATCTTCAATGTGTTGTTGATTGGCGTAATGGCCTTGATATTTTTCTCTGCTGCAGATATCTCCGAAAAGCCTAAAACTAATTTTCAAAACTGGATTCTCTTCCTGTTATCTGCAGTAACCATAATTGTAAACGGAGTAGCACTATCTGCCATTTTATTCCGAATTTCGGAGTGGGGGATATCTCCAAACAGAGCAGCAGTACTTGGTGCAAATCTGCTAATCCTGGTAAACCTTATACTGGTTACAATTCAAATCTATAAAGTGATTTCACGAAAAAGAGAAATTGAGGCAGTAGGAGAGGTCATCTCCCGATATCTGCCAGTTTATGTAATATGGACAGCTATTGTGACTTTTTTGTTTCCGGTTATTTTTTGACTCTTCTTCAGAAATTTTTAAGTTAAATAGAGGGCTATGACATATATAAGCGTTTGAATGAGCATTTCGATGAAAATTAGCTAATTATTTAGTTTTTCAAGAATAGTCGCAGGAACAGCATCTTTATGCACCAATATCGATATGGTTTTTGCCTTTACATACTCCAGAGAGAGGTGGTTATATCCGCCAAAGCGGTTGATTTCGGGCTTCCAGGAGTTCTTAACAACATAGTAAACGGTACCACTCTTATCTTTTGCCTTTCCTATAAGGTGCATCAGGTGGTCATCGGTGGTGGCTTTGGAGTCGAATCCCAGCTGTCGTGAAGCAGCATCGGTTTTTACCTCTGTGTAAATTTTATTAAAGGAGAGTTTTGTCCCCTCCTCTGTGGCGAGCTCGTTAGGAGTTGGCATCATCGCCAATCCAGCTTTATCTGAATAGCTCTTCTCACTCATATCACCATCCCAGCAAACGGTGAACCCCTTCTCAATGGAGTTGTCAATTACCCGAATAAATTCATCCAAAGGCAAATTATAGTATCTGCCAACATTCCAGTTGTCCGGAATCTCCAGCACAAACTCTTTGTAATAGGGGTGATGGGTGAAGCTTGTAAGAAAGATGTAGTCATTAGTATTTAACCCCAAACTTTGATAAAAGCTCACTGGAGTATACTCTTTCCCTTTGTAGCTAAACTCTTTAGGCACCACTCCCAGGTATATATCCAGCAGAGAGTTAAGAAGCTTGTCAAATTCCGGAGTAATCTCTTTGTGCTTAACCGGAACCTGCGCCAGCACATTAACATACTCATTAAGAAGTGTGTGATTATGTGTTGCAGAGTTATAGTTGATGCCATTATATACCACCTCCGGCACAATCCCCTGCTCATTTACCACATCAAACACCATATTTGAAAGACTACCCTCCTGAAGATTTCCCTTACCATTTTTTAAGAAATTGTCTTTGACACGATTAATATAGTTGTATCTCACAGTGTGCATCTCCGAGAGGTCAAACTCACCTTTTCCCATCCTTAGAAGCTCCGATTCAAAAAATGAGGTTGTCGCAAACGACCAGCAGGTACCCGTCACAGCCTGGTTCTTGACCGGAGTGGCAGGAAGCATTGCAGTATACTCAAATTGATAAACAGGACATTTAGCGGTAATTTGGCTATGAGATTCTTTGGGGATAACCAAAGCAACAACCGCAAAAAGAGTAGTAAAAAGCTTTTTCATAGTCTAATTTCTAATTAAAGTATTTGATTTCACGCTCAGTAATATATTTCTTAATATTATTTTCCTGTAGAATTAAAGTAATCCAATTTCCGTTATCATCATATTTATAAGAAAATTTATGAGTTATATTTTCTTTGGGGTCACTTGCCTTCTCAACTACATTGCCATTTTCGACGTATTTGTAACTATACTTATAAACTACTGTTCCATCAGAATAATAAAAGATACTTTCTGTCATTTTATCTTTCTCATTATATTTATAAACTGACTTTGAGTCCAATCTCCCATCAGCCTCATAATCAATTTTCTTAATCAAATTTCCAGATTTATCATACCTTTTAGTCGTTCTACTTAAAAGCTCACCGGATGAATTATACTGATTTTCTTTAATCACATTACCTTTTTTGTCATACACATAGATAAGTTTTTGATCTAAACCTCCTTCATAATTATAGCGGGATTCTTCAATTAAATACCCTTGTTCATTATATTTATAAATCCATTTACCATCATCCTCTTCCCACGCAATCATATTACCTTTTTCATCATATTTATAAGTTGATGC
>JAUYTH010000035.1 GCA_030695165.1 Bacteroidales bacterium | reverse complement strand
ATGGATGCGTTAGCTGTTCTTGCAGATGCATATGTAGCAGTTTTCATCCCAATAAAACCTGCCAGTCCGGAGAAGAAGCCTCCGGTAAGGAAAGCAAAAGGAACCCAGGGGTTTTGTACTCCGAAACCATAAGCTAATACTGCAAAGAAGATCGCTAAGACAATAAAGACTATCAGAACAACCTTATACTGTTGCTTTAAATATGCCATAGCTCCGCTTCTAACGTGCTGGGCAATCTCTTTCATTAGATCTGTTCCCTCGCTCTCCCGCATCATCTGCTTAAAGAAATACCAGGCAAAACCAAGTGCAGCCAGTGAGGCAAGCGGTACAAGGTAAAATAAAGTTTCAGTTTTCATAATCGTAAGTTATTAATAAAATTTCAAGTTAGATATTCATCTCGTTAAAAGAGTAATTAGGAATATCGGGAGATATTCTCCCTGCAAGTAATTTTAACACATCAATGCTTCCTGTGGCATAAAAAGTTGTATTAAAAAATGTTTCTCTCGCTTTAAAAAGACCGAGATCACAGGCAAGTGTGTATGTACGTCTTGCCACTGCAGGTGCAGGATCTATAATAGTAACCCCCTCTCCTGCAATTTTTTGAATCAAATTAATTAAAAAAGGGTAGTGAGTACATCCCAATACAATATGGTCTGCACCTGCCTCTACCATTGGTTTAATGTATTTATTAAGAAGAATCTCAGTATCTGGGGTATCCAGTTTACCCTCCTCTACCAGCTGTACAAGACCGGTTCCTGCCATCTCGATAACCTCCACATTAGATGCATACCGCTCCAAAGTATTATTGTAGAGATCTCCAGAGAGAGTTCCCTTGGTTGCAAGAACGCCAATCACTCCACTTTTTGAAAAATTTGCAGCCGGTTTTACGGCGGGTTCCATCCCAACGAATGGAATGCAAAATCGACTCCTTAGAGTCGATATTGCTGCCGAGGTAGCTGTATTGCAAGCCACAACCACAATTGCTGCGCCTCTCTCAATAAGGAATTCGGTAACCCTTGAAGATCTTTCAATAATCTCCTCTTTTGGTTTGGGACCATAGGGGCAGTAGGCATTATCTGCAATATATATAAACTCCTGCCCGGGCATCAACTTAATCAACTCTCTCCATACTGAGAGCCCACCTACACCTGAGTCAAATATCCCGATTGGTTTGTTGTCAAATTTTGTGATTTGCATATAATAAAAAAGTCGCCTCAAGATGAAGCGACAGTAAAGTTATAAAAAATCTGTAAGATTATTCTATAGAAGCCAATAATTTACAACTGAGCTGCTGCGGGAGTTGTTTGTATAGGCTTTTTATCTGCAGGGATTTTCAGTTCTGCTTTGGCAATTGGAAGAATATCTTCGCTGATTGTGGAGTTAATGTAAGGAATTGATCCTGAAGCTGTATCAAAAATATAGATTAGACCTCTATCCTTTCCAATTTTCTGAATAGTTTCGTTTGCTTTTTGGAAAACAGGTGCGTAGAGAACCTGCTGCATCTGCTGGTATGTATCTGAAGCGTCCTGCTGATACTTTTGGATTCTGCCGTCTAATTCCTGTAGTTCTTTAGTTTTTGACTCCAAAACAACTGCTGTCCAGGTGGCCTGTCTTTGCTGATAAGTATTTACTTTAGTCTGGAATTCCGCCTGCATTGCCTTCAGCTCTTCGTCAAGTTCTGCTGCAAATTTTTCAAGCTTTAAAACAGCGCTGTCTCTCTCGGGCATAACAGAAATCAGCTCCTGAGAGTTAATATGTCCGAATTTAAGATTTTGTGCAAAACCGGAAGAAGATGCCAAAACAAAAAGGAGTAAAAGAATTTTAGATAAATGTTTCATATTATTGCAATTATTTGGTTTCTGTATTAATTCCCAGCTTTTTCAAAACTCTTGGAGTAAGATCTCCCTTGGGGTCGCTGAATATTATCCCCTGGGCCGACTGTATGTCAAATACAAGAATTGTACCTGACTCTTTTGCTACCGAGTTTATGGCACTCTGGACAACCTCACGGATTGGATCCAGAAGCTCCTTGGAATTTGCTGCCATTACCCCATCCTGACCAAAAATCTCTTGTTGTCTCTCTTTAACAGCCCTCTCCTTTGAAATAATGTCACTCTCTCTGGACTGTCTCTGAAGTTCGTTAAGGTTAATCTTCTCTGCCTGATATTGACTAAAAAGGTTCTCGATTACCTTTATCTCTCTCTCCATCTGCACTTCGTACTGACTTTTTAGCCTTTCTAGTTGTTGTTGTGCCTGTAAGTACTCAGGAATTTTTGATAAAATCACCTCGGTATCAACATATCCTGTTGTCTGTGCAAAAGCTGCTGTGCTCATCACCGACATTACTCCCAAAATTATAAATAACTTTTTCATAACCGGAAATTTATTTAATTAAAACTGTTGTCCTATTACAAAGTGGAAATTACTTCCGCTTTTTGCTTTACTCTCTACAGGGTCAAACCCGTATCCCCAGTCAATACCGAGCATTCCGACAATTGGCAGAAGGACCCTTACGCCAAAACCTGCCGAACGTTTGATTGAAAATGGGTTAAAATCTCTTATATCACTCCAGCTATTACCCCCTTCCAGGAATACAAGGGCATAAATT
>JAUYTH010000011.1 GCA_030695165.1 Bacteroidales bacterium | reverse complement strand
AACGTCTAAGCAGAAACAGGGGGAGGGCAGATAATCTAATTTCAGACACTGAGATAGATGAGATGATGCGTGAAATGTCCAACTCAAGGGTAAATGCCGGAGAGAAGATTCTTCACGTTATTCCACAGTCATTCAATGTAGATGATCATATCGGAGTTGATAATGCAAAGGGAATGACCGGCACCCGGATTGAGGGAGATTATAAATTATTCATAGGAAAGATCAACTCGGTAGAGCACAGTAAGTTGGTTATAAACAGAGCCGGACTGAGACTCAGAGAGTTAATCCTGGAGCCGGTAGCCTCAGCTAAAGCAGTACTCAGCGAAGATGAGACCGAACTGGGAGTTGCTATGATAGATATTGGCGGCGGTACAACGGACCTGTTAATTTATCACAACAACATTATACGACACACCGCGGTAATCCCGTTTGGTGGAAACTCAATAACAGAGGATCTTCGTCAGGGTTGCGGAGTATCTCTAAAAAATGCAGAGCAGATGAAGATTCAGTATGGGTCGTGCTATAGTGAATACGCTCCTGAGAATAAGACCGTAATAATACCGGGAATCGGAGGAAGAGAGTCAAGGGAGGTATCCTTTAAGGTTATCGCGGGTATTATTGAGGCAAGAGTTGAGGAGATTCTGGAGGCAGTAATGTACGAAATTGAGAACTCGGGCTATATGGATAAACTTGGAGCCGGAATAGTTATAACAGGTGGTGGTTCACAACTGACTAACCTGCGCCAGTTTATTAAGATAAAGACGGGATACGACGCAAGAATTGCCTCTCCAATAAATAACATCAGCTATGACACCCCTTCCGAAATCTGTAGACCAGGCTCATCAACGGCTTTTGGACTAATAATGCTTGGGTTTGAAAATCAAGACATAACGGTGAATGAAGCACCTTCGTGCACCTCTACTCTTTTCCCGGAAAGCGAACTCACATCTGCAGGATTTGCAGATCAAACAACAGGAGCTACATCGGGCAGAGAAAAACCTGCCCGTCGTAAAAATCCTTTTGGAAATATTCCATCTTTTATAGGGAGTATATTTGACAATACCAATAATGAGGCATAACTTTGCGCTATGGAAGATTATTTACCCGTAGATTGGGAACAGAAAAGATCCATCATCAAAGTAATCGGTGTTGGAGGCGGAGGCGGAAACGCTGTTAACCAGATGTTCCGACAGGGAATCAAGGATGTTGACTTTATGGTCTGCAACACAGATATTCAGGCCTTGGCAGCCAGTCCCGTTCCGGAAAAACTGCAACTTGGCAACGTTGCCACTCGTGGTCTGGGTGCCGGTTGCAACCCGGAACAGGGAAGAAGAGCAGCTATGGAGAGTATCGATAAGTTGCGGGAGATGCTGGAGGGTCCTACCGAGATGGTTTTTATAACTGCCGGAATGGGTGGAGGTACAGGAACCGGTGCAGCTCCGGTAATTGCAGGAATTGCAAGGGAGATGGGGCTTCTCACAGTGGCTGTAGTCACCCTGCCCTTCCGCGACGAGGGGAACGAATTTCTGAAAAGGGCGATACTTGGTATAAAAGAGTTGGAGAAAAATGTAGATAGCCTTCTCATTATTGATAACCAAAAGCTATATAAGATATTCGGAGAGCTCTCAATTTTCGACGCCTTCCCGAGGGCAGATGCGGTTCTTAGCACTGCTGTCAAGGGTATTGCAGAGATTATAACCCGTCCGGGATTCATCAACGTAGATTTTGCAGATGTGAGGATGGTTATGAATAACAGCGGAATGGCTCTTATGGGTGTTGGTACAGCCAGCGGAGATAACAGAGCCATACGAGCAGTTGAGGAGGCCTTCTCCTCACCTCTGCTTAATGATTTTGACCTCACCTCGGCAAGAAATGTGCTTGTAAATATAACTTCAAGCAACACACACGGGCTTACAATGGCAGAGCTTTCGCAGATTATGGATTACATAAGCGAATTTACAGGAGGCAATGCAGAGAACTTTAAAAGAGGGGTGGTTTGCGACCCGGAAATAGGGCAGGCAATAAGCATCACAATTGTTGCAACCGGTTTCGATATGCACTCACTCCCACAAATTTCAACCTCAGGAGGAAAAATCGTAGAGAGCGTAGTTCTTGGTAATGAACATATTATCAATAACAACAATCCACCTGCACAGGATGCTCCAAATTCAGTTGCAGATTTCCCCGTTAACAGGCCATCAAGAAATCCTGCAAAAAAGGATATCACACCCGACGAGCAGGAGTACAAAAAGAGTAAACCGGCACTAATAATCGAGCAGGGTGACGATATATCACAATATGAAAACCAACCTGCATACATAAGAAAACAGCTTAAACTAAAACAACAGGAGGGAGGCTCTTCAGTAAAAGATATGCGCGAAAGCAGCACTTTCCGTCTTGAAGAGAGTGACGGGAAGCAACAACTGCTCTCCAATAATTCATATATTAATCAAACACAGGACTAAGGATGACAAGGAAAACCAGGGTACGTTTCGCCCCAAGCCCAACAGGGCCTCTTCATATTGGAGGGGTAAGGACGGCCCTGTATAACTATCTTTATGCAAAAAAAAGAGGGGGTGACTTCATTTTAAGAATTGAAGACACAGACTCTCAGAGATTTGTTCCGGGAGCAGAGGAGTATATTATTGAAGCTCTTGCCTGGTGCGGAATAACACCAAACGAGGGTGTTGTAGATGGTAAAATCGCAGAGATTCCGGACGAAAGAAATCCATTTGCCCCATACAGACAGTCACAAAGAAGAGAGATATACCACACATACGCCCTTGAACTTATCCAAAAAGGTTTTGCATATTATGCCTTTGACTCATCTGAAAATCTTGAAGCTATGCGAAGCGAAGCTGAGTCAAAAGGGGAGACATTTACCTACAACTATAGTGTAAGAGAGAGTCTTGATACCTCACTAAAGCTATCTGCCAGGGAGTGTGAAGAGAGATTACAAAACGGAGATCAATGGGTGGTGCGGTTTAAAATGCCTATAGATAAGACTATAAAAATGACAGATCTGATTCGGGGTGATATAGAGGTTAACAGCTCCACTCTGGATGACAAAGTTCTGTGGAAAGCGGCAGACCAACTACCCACTTACCACCTTGCAAACGTTGTTGATGATAAGCTTATGGAGATAAGCGATGTTATCCGCGGTGAGGAGTGGCTTCCGTCACTTCCACTTCACTATATGCTTTATGAAGCTTTCGGATGGAACGATATCCGCCCGAATTTCTCACACCTTTCACTACTCCTCAAGCCGGACGGAAAGGGAAAACTCAGTAAAAGGGATGGTGAAAGACTGGGATTTCCTGTCTTCCCAATGGAGTGGAGAAACGACAAGGGTGAGACCTCAAAAGGATACAGGGAAGAGGGGTACTACCCGGAAGCCTTTATAAACCTGCTCGCTTTTTTGGGTTGGAACCCGGGTACCGAGCAGGAGCTCTTCTCTCTTGAAGAGCTTACCGAATCTTTCTCACTCGAAAGAGTGGTAAAATCGGGGGCAAAATTCAATCCCGAAAAGGCTAAGTGGTTTAACCAGGAGTATCTTCGCAAAAAAAGCACAGATGAACTGGTAAGGGAGTTTTTGCCTGTTTTAGAGTCAAAAGGGGTTATAAAAGAGTTTGATTACGTTGCCTCTGCTGTTGAGATGATTAGAGAGAGAGCCTCATTTGTAAATGAGTTCTGGGGGCTGTGTGACTATCTCTTCTGCGCTCCGCAAAGCTATGATATGAAGGTAAAAGAGAAGTTCTGGAGAGAGGATACGCCTGCAGTACTGGATGAGCTTATTAAAGAATTATCTTCAATTGATGCTTTTACCAAAGAGGCGCTTGAGGTATACCTTCCGGCAAAGATAAAAGAGAGGGGCTGGCAGATGGGGGCGGTAATGAACTCGCTGCGATTGCTTCTTGTTGGAGAGTCAAAAGGACCTTCGGTAGCAGATATTATGGCACTTATCGGGAAAAAGGAGACCCTCTTCAGGTTGGAAAAGGGTCTATCAATAGTCTGATCCGTTTTTCTAACTACTCAATCCCACGAATTCTCTTTTCCCACCTCCAGGCAGACTGCATAACACTCTCTACCGGGGTATCTGCTCTCCATCCGAGAATTCTGTTTGCTTTTGAGGGGTCCGCCCAAACCTGCTCGACATCTCCGGGCCGTCTTGGAGCGATTTTAAATGGTACATCTACACTGTTAGCTCTCTTAAAGAGCTCTATCACCTCAAGTACAGAGAGTCCTCTCCCGGTTCCGAGATTGTAATACTCAATATTCTCATCCATACTGCCGTTACGCTCTGTCATCCTGTCCAGAGCTGCAACGTGTGCCTTTGCAAGGTCACATACATATATATAATCTCTAATACAAGATCCATCAGGGGTGTTGTAGTCATCTCCCCAAACACTGAGAAACTCTCTAACCCCCGCAGCAGTTTGTGCAACAAAAGGGAGGAGGTTCTGGGGAACTCCCCTTGGAAGCTCTCCTATTAGAGCAGAGGGGTGAGCACCCACCGGATTGAAATATCGAAGCGATATTACATTAAGCCTATCCGGCATTGCATCTGAGGCATCCTTAAGTATGTCCTCACACATCTGCTTTGTCTTGCCATATGGCGACTGAGCGGGCTGAAGCGGAGCATCCTCCCCTACCGGAAGATGATTGGCCGATGGTTGCCCGTAAACAGTACAGGAAGATGAGAATACAATTGAGCTCTTCCCTGCGGATGTCATTATGTCGATAAGATTCATAAGAGAGATCAGATTATTCCTATAGTAAAGCATAGGTTTGCTTACACTCTCTCCAACAGCCTTAAATGCAGCAAAATGTATCGCATATGAGATATCCTTGTGCCTGAGAAAAAGATCTGCCAGTGCGCTGTAGTCGGTACAATCTACCTTCTCAAAAACCGGCTTCTCCCCTGTAATCATCTCTATCCCAATCAAAACATCCTCAGATGAGTTAGAAAGGTTGTCTGCGATAACTACATCATAACCGCTTTTATGCAACTCAACCACAGTGTGGGCTCCGATGTATCCGGCCCCACCTGTTACAAGCACTTTGATTCTATTCATAAATCTCTGATTTAGCTTTAGTTTTCCGAAAAGAAGAATTTTATCTCTTCACAGATTATCTTTTGTACGTGTGGAGTAAGCTCTGTATGCATTGGCAGTGAGATTACCGTAGAAGCCAGCATCTCCGAATTTTTCAGGCTCGACTCGATTCTTGATATTGAGGAGAAGGCCTTCTGGTTATTGAGAGACATCGGATAGTAGATCATAGAGCTTATCCCTTTATTTGCAAGGTGCTCCCTGAGCTCCTCTCTCCTTTCGGAAACCTGTATTGTAAACTGATGGTAAACGTGTGTTGAATAACTCATCTCCTGAGGAAGGATAATCTCATTAATTCCCTCCAACAGCTCCTTGTAGATTTGTGCAGCTCTGTAACGCGATGCCGAGTACTCATCCAGATATTTCAGTTTAATATCTAAAACGGCAGCCTGAAGAGTGTCCAGTCTGGAGTTGCATCCAATAATATCGTGATAATATTTAATCCTCTGACCGTGGTCTGTCACCATACGAACTCTCTCTGCCAAAGCGGGGTCCTGAGTAAAAATTGCCCCTCCGTCGCCGTAACATCCCAAATTTTTTGTTGGGAAGAACGAAGTGCAACCTATATGCCCTATTGTTCCAAGATGTTTAACTGTTGAGTCCCTGAAAGTATATTTAGCTCCCAGTGCCTGAGCATTATCCTCAATTACAAATAGGTTATAACGCGCTGCAATCTCCATAATTCTCTCCATATCTGCCGCCTGCCCAAAAAGATGAACAGGTACAATCGCTTTTGTTCTCTCACTTATCGCACTCTCAATATCCTCTACTTTTATATTAAATGAAAAGCTATCAACATCTACCATTACCGGGACCAGTCCAAGCAGTCCTACAACCTCTGCCGTTGCGGCATAAGTAAACGATGGTACAATAACCTCATCTCCGGGCTGAAGTTTGAGTGCCATCATTGCAATTTGGAGGGCGTCCGTGCCGTTTGCACAAGCGATTACATACCTGGAGTCAAGATAATTAGCCAGATTGGATTCAAAACGATGAACATCGGGCCCGTTAATGAAATTCGTGTTGTCCAGCACGTTATGAATTGCTGTATCTATCTCGTTTTTAATTCTTTTATATTGACCCTTGAGGTCAAGCATAGGTATGTTCATATTGAAGTGTTTTGCAGTTACAAATGTATAAAAATCTTGCCTCATTTAATAAATTGCTACCTTTGTTTGCTATGAAAGAAGATATCACTAAAATAGGAGTAGCAGCAGATCACGCTGGATTTGAACTAAAGGAGGTTGTAAAAACATACCTCTTGGGCAGGGGAATTGAGGTTATGGACTTCGGGACAAACTCTTCCGAGAGTATAGATTATCCGGATGTTGCACATCCTCTTGCCAATGCAGTAGCCTCCGGCCGGGTAAAGCTGGGGGTTGCAATTTGCGGTTCGGGAAACGGAATAAATATGACAGTTAATAAACATCAGGGGATACGGGCTGCCCTTTGCTGGAACAGCGAGCTCTCAACTTTGGCGCGTCTGCATAATGATGCCAATATTCTATCCCTGCCTGCTAGATTTATAACTGTCGATCAGGCAATTCAAATTTTATCTTCATTCCTTGAAGCAGAGTTTGAGGGAGGAAGACACACAAACAGAGTCAATAAAATTACCTGCAGATGACTCTTACATCAACTTCCGGTAAAGAACCATTTATAATAGATAACATCACTGTTTCGGCAAAATTATCTACATCTCTGGAAGATTATCCGGCCGGTTTGGTAATTGCTCTTGATAAACCCTATGGATGGACCTCCGCAGATGCTGTAAGGAAGATAAAATTTTCGCTACAGAGATGGTTTGGAGTGAAAAACATAAAGGTAGGTCACGCCGGAACTCTCGACCCACTCGCTACAGGCATCCTTATGATATGTGCCGGCAGAGCGACCAGGCTTGCAGAGTCCCTTCAGTCTCAGAAAAAAGAGTATATCGCAGAGATAACATTTGGAGCAACAACCCCTTCGTTTGACCTTGAGAAGGAGATTGACGCCACATTTCCGTATGAGCATATAACAAAAGAGTCAATTGAGCAGGTTTTGCCTCTCTTTACAGGTGAGATAGACCAGATCCCGCCGCTCTTCTCTGCCAAACTGATAGATGGGAACCGAGCCTACGATATTGCTCGTGCCGGAAAAGATGCACAACTTAAAGCGTCAAAGATCACAATCTACAATCTTAAAGTGCTAAGCTACCAAAGCGGTGTACTGGAGCTATTCGTAGAGTGCAGCAAGGGTACATATATAAGGTCTCTTGCAAGGGACTTTGGAGAATCCTTAAAAAGCGGAGCCCATCTCAGCTCTCTTGTAAGAAGCGCCTCCGGAGGATTTAAGGTGGAAAATGCGATTTCTATGGACAATTTGAAACTTTTTCTTCAATAATACGTATAATAGTGTACTTGTTTATTTTTTCACAACAACACCTTTTATATGAAATTATCCCAATTTAACTATCCTCTTAACCCGGAACAGATTGCAAAATATCCGCCCAAATACCGCGATGAATCAAGACTATTGGTTCTAAACAGAAAAACAGGAGAGATTGAGCACAAAATTTTTAAAGATATTCTTGAGTACTGCACAGAGGAGGATATTTTTATTTTTAATAACACTAAAGTTTTTCCCGCAAGATTATACGGCAACAAAGAGAAGACCGGAGCCGAGATAGAGGTATTTCTGCTTAGAGAGCTTAGCAAAGAACAGAGACTATGGGATGTTCTGGTTGACCCCGCAAGAAAAATTCGTATCGGGAACAAACTCTATTTCGGAGAGAATGATAACCTGGTTGCAGAGGTTATAGACAATACAACCTCAAGGGGAAGAACGCTTCGTTTCCTTTTTGACGGAACACACGACGAGTTCCGCTCAACCCTTTTTAAACTTGGTGAGATTCCCATCCCAAAATGGATAAGACCCAAAGCCGAGGCTTTGGACACAGATAGATACCAAACCATATTTGCAGAGCACGAGGGTGCCGTAGCTGTTCCGGCAGCTGGTCTTCATTTTAGCCGCGAGCTTTTAAAAAGGCTGGAAATTAATGGAGTAGAGACAACTTGTGTTACTCTTCATATGGGGTTGGGCCATTTCCGCACAGTTGATGTTGAGGATCTTTCAAAACATAAAATGGACTCAGAACAGGTAATAATTACAGAAGAGAGTGCAGATATGATTAACAAGGCTAAAGCTAGCGGGAAAAAGGTCTTTGCGGTTGGAGCTACGGTTATGCGTGCAATTGAAACATCGGTAACTACTCACAATCAGCTAAAACCATATAAGGGTTGGACCAATAAATTTATCTTTCCTCCCTACTCTTTCTCGATTGCAGATGCTTTTATCTCAAACTTCCAACTTCCGCAGAGTACTATGCTTATGACTGCTGCTGCCTTTGGAGGGTATGATAATGTTATGAAGGCTTATCAAACCGCACAAAAAGAGGGGTACAAATTTGGCACATATGGTGATGCAATGCTCATTATCTGATTCCTGAGATCAACTTTTTCCATTTCTGGATTTTTTTTATAGAATTCTAAAACAGAGAGTAATCTCTGTTTTTTATTTTTACCCTATGGAAAGAGATGAACTGGAATATATGGTTGCCCTTAATACCATTATGATGTATAACGGGAAAGCGGCAAGAGAGCTTATAGAGCTGAGAAAAAGTGCAGCGGCTGTTTTCACTCTCACAAGGGGTGATCTTATGGATATCTTCGGGAAGAGTTACGCATTTTTTGACCAACTTTTAAATCCTACAAATCTCTCCCTCGCCCGAAAAGAGATTGAGTGGGCTCTATCCAGGAATATCTCAATCTTATGCTCTGAGGATCCTATGTGTGACTACCCATGCAATCTACTTGAGTGCCCGGACTATCCGCTGATTCTCTATAAAGCCGGCCAGGCATTGCTTAATGAGACAAGAATGATCTCCATTGTGGGAACAAGAAAATCTACACATTACGGGGTGAATATGTGTGCAAAAATTGTCCGCGAACTATCTCAGATGAATGCCGGTACAGCCATTGTCAGCGGTCTGGCCTATGGAATTGATATAGCCGCACACAAAGCAGCTCTGGATTATAATCAAAAAACAATTGCAGTGCTTGCTTGTGGTTTGGACAGCATCTATCCCGTCGCACACACAGATTATGCAAAGAGGATTCTCTGCAACGGAGCGCTAATATCTGAATTCCCCAGAGATAGTGAGAGTCATAAGATTAATTTTATCCAGAGAAACAGAATAATTGCCGGGTTAAGTGAGGCTACAATTATTATCGAATCTGGAGAGAGGGGGGGCTCAATGATTACAGCTGCACTGGCAAACTCCTACTCAAGAGAGCTTTTCGCACTACCGGGAAGGGTTACAGATCCATTATCTGCAGGATGTAATTTGCTTATTTCTAAAAATATGGCATCAATATTTCATAGTACTGCAGAGGTAATGAGATCTTTGGGTTGGGAGACTTCCACAGCTGCAGATAAACTATATGGAGATAAACTATTCATTGCCGACAGCAGGGAGAAAGAGAAAATATTATTAGCTTTGAAGCACAATCCGGAGATTGAGATAGATGGTCTGATAGCCTTGACCGGCATTAATATTTCAACACTCTCTTCGCTACTTCTGGAGCTGGAACTTGATGGAAGAGTAACAACAGTTGCAGGTAAGAGGTATATCTTAACATAGAGATTTGTATTCCAAATATGACAGAACTTATAGACACACACGTTCATCTGTATGACTCAGATTTTGAATTAGATATAGCCGATGTAGTTGCAATCGCAAAAAGCAGTGGGGTATCAAAAGTGGTTTTGCCGGCAGTTGACAGCAGCTCCTACAATAAGATGACAGAGTTATCGCTCTCCCTGCAGGGTTTTGCATACCCCTCGCTTGGTCTGCATCCAACCTCTGTAAAAGATAACTGGAGAGATGAACTGGAATTTGTCCGATCGTATACGTTTATGCTCAAAACCCGCTTCGAAGAAAAACTGAAAATTGAAATCGACGTTCAACCAGATCAGGACGATTACATTGTACCGATGAGCATGCAATTGCTGATTGAA
>JAUYTH010000010.1 GCA_030695165.1 Bacteroidales bacterium | reverse complement strand
CTGTGGAAGCAGCGACTCCTACCCAAATGCTAAAAACTACTACGTTCGCATAGCTAAAAGTGAGCTGGCAAAACTGTAACCTTGACAAAGTTACTTTCTAAGTTTTCTGTAGGCGATTTTCATTTGAGTTTTAATCGTGTTTATAGAGAGACCCAGACGACTTGAGACATCTTTGTAACTTAGATTTTCGATAACGCTCATTATGAATATTTTTCGACAGGAACTGGGGAGTTCTTCCAGTCTGTTTCTCACACTACGAATCTGATCTTCAAATTCAACATCTGTTTTATCAAATAACTCATCTTCATCCGGGGAAAAAAACCCGGGACTCTCTTCTGATATAAGCTTGCTGTGTCTTAAAATGATTTTGTCGTGCCGGATATAGTTAAGGCACATATTTTTGACAATTTTCCTGAGATAGCCACCAAGAACTGAGTTTTCTGACAGTCGTCCTCTTTTTCTCCACATATAGAGGAATGCCTCCTGAATAATGTCTTCCGATGCTTCAACATTGTTTAAATACGCCATAGATAAGAAGTACAACTCACGGGAATATCTGTGATAAACAATTTCAAAAGCACCGATATCCCCGATAATTAGTCTTCTAACCAACACCTTGTCGCAATCTGCTTTATAATTTGCCATTAGTCAATTATATCACATCTAATATCTATGGTATAACACATCTATATTACCATCTCCCCTTATAAATACTAAAGCACATAAGTTCTAAAAAGGGTGAAATGTCTTAAAAAGAGGGATAAGGCTTCACCCTATTTATGTTTTGAGTGCTTTTAAGGAAATCCAAAACTATGAGAGAGAGCAGAAACAATCAAAACGATATTTACAAAAACTTTATAAAATTATTAAAAGGGTTGTGGAGTGCAGATACAAATTACAGCTCTGTTGATAATATGAATAATATATATGTAAAGGCGATTTCACGAATTTACAGTATAATATCTAAAAAAGAGCCGGATTACGAAAAAATTCTAGATAGGCTCACCACAATAATCTCATCTGAAGAGAGAACAGCTAAGCTTAAGAGAAGGAGGAGGCGATTAGTTTACACAGCAAGTGTGGCAGCAGGTTTTTTTGCTATTCTAAATTTTAGCGGTATTATAAATTTTTCTCAGCTATTTAATAACATCTTTATATCCAGTGAGACTCGTGAGGTGTTAAGCAACATCTCTCAAGTTCCCAAAAGACATAAAGCTACTCTTATAATAAACGACAGCAGCATTATAAATATTGAAAAAGACTCTGTGATTTACAGTGGCAATCATATGGACAAAAGTATTGTCAATAAGATTGCAGAACTAAATATCACGGATGACCAGGAGAATCAGATGCACACCTTGGTTGTTCCCAGAGGCGGAGAGTTCTTTTTAACCCTGCCGGATGGGACCGAGGTTTTTCTAAACAGTAATAGCAAACTTCGATACCCTTGCCGTTTTTCTGAATCCTGCAGAGAGGTGCATCTTGAGGGTGAGGCATTTTTTAAGGTTAAACAGTTGGATAGTATTCCGTTTCTTGTAATCTCAGACAGAAGTGTAACGAAGGTCCTGGGGACTGAGTTTAATATTAAAACGGACTCCAGGGCAAATCAGATAACACTTTGTGAGGGCGTGGTGGAGGTAGAGCATCTAATCTCTAAAACAAAAAGAGTGATCTGCCCTAATGAACAGGCAACCATAACAGACAAACAATTCAGCGTTGAGGAGGTAGACTCCTATGAAATCCGGGCCTGGACAGAGGGAAGGTTCTATTTCAAGGGCAAAACATTAGCAGAGATTACAGACAAGCTAAGTGACTGGTATAATGTCGATTTCAATTTTAAATTAGAGAAGACTAAAACTATTCAATTCACAGGAATGATCAACAGAAATGATATTCTAAAAGATATTTTTGAACTATTTGAAGCAAGCTACGACCTGAAGTTCCAGGTAAACGACTCCGGAGTTCTTATCGTAGAAAAGAGACAATAACTTCCTTAACCTAATACTTTTAAAAATGAAAAAAACCCTTTTCATGAAAGTAACTTTACTCTCTATCGCTTTACTCTTTACGTTCTCGTCTGCCTACTCAGTCAATTCTGCTTATCCGACAAGCATAGAAGAGATACTGGTACAGAAAAGAGTATCTATAACTGCTCAAAAGCAGCAGTTGAGTAAAATCTTCAAAGAGATTGAGAGTCAGACTAAATTAACATTCTTCTTCTCAAACAATTGCGTGGATGTCACAAAGACTGCATCCATCAATGCTCAGGATGAGACTTTGGATGTGGTGCTAAAGACCCTTCTGGGGAACAACTACTCCTATGTTCTCAAAGACAACTATATTGTAGTCAATGAAAACAGAGTTCAGCAGCAACAACCTCAACCAAGTACCAGAAAAAAAATTGAGGGAACTGTAACAAATTTCAAGGGAGAACCTGTTATAGGGGTAAACATCTTACTTAAAGGAACCCGATTTGGAACATACTCAGATCAGTATGGACGATTTACCCTTGAGTTTCCGGAGAGTCCAGATATGGTAATCCTTTTCAGCTGTATCGGGATGAGCCGGGTAGAGATTAAATACACCGGGCAAGAGAGCGTTAAAGTGGTAATGGAGGAGGCCATTGCTAGTATTAATGACGTTGTGGTTGTCGGGTATTTTGAGGCCAATAAAAAGACCTATACCGGATCTGCAACTACCATCACTGCAGAAGATATTGCAAAAATCAGCAGCGGAAATATCCTCCAGACTATTCAGGTTTTGGACCCCTCTTTCCGGATTATTGAGAATGTAGACCAGGGTTCTAACCCAAACGCATTGCCCGAAATTGAGCTACGTGGGAGCGGCAGTTTACCGGGCTTAAAGAGCGAATTCCAATACAGTCCCAATATTCCCACATTTATTCTGGACGGATTTGAGGTTTCGGCTCAAAAGATTTTTGACCTTGACCCCAGTCGTGTTCTCTCAATTACTCTTCTCAAAGACGCAGCAGCTACGGCAATTTACGGGTCTAGAGCCGCAAACGGAATTGTAGTGGTGGAGACAAAAACACCTTCAAGAGGCAGAATACAGATAAACTATAAAGGCGATTTCAAATCCTCATCTGCAGACCTTACAGGCTACGACCTTTTAAATGCATCTGAAAAGCTTGAATATGAGCTGCTCGCCGGTGTATATCCTGGAGCAAACAGGGTGAGCGATATGGAGCGCAATATGGACCAGTACTATCAGAAGTTAAGACTTGTGGCAATGGGTTACAACACCAACTGGTTGGTACAGCCAATTGACCCCTTTTCAATTGCACATAAACATAGTCTGCAGGTTGAGGAGGGGGGCGAGAATTTTCGCTATAACCTCAATATGTTTTATGACAAAGACAATGGAGTAATGAAAGAGTCATCCCGAGACCGCCTGGGGATTGGAGTATACTTTCAGTATAGGTATAAGAATCTGCTGTTTATGAATAATCTTACCTACAATAATGTGGTTGCAAAAAACTCTCCCTATGGATCTTTTTACGAATATGCAAGGGTTAATCCATACTTGCCATATAAAGACATTAACGGTAACAACGTCAAATTTTTTGAATATGTAAACACTCCAAACCCGCTTTATAATGCAAATATTGGAGTAATTGATCAGGAGGCGTACGACGAAATAATTAATAACTTCAAGCTGGAGTGGAGAATTGCAGATGGTATCAAACTTAAAAATACTGTCGCTTTCAGTAAAAAAGTTTCGAACAATAAGCTATTTTATCCTGCAGATCACACCTCTTTCCGGGATTTCTATAACAGCCAGATAGGTTCCGAAAAAGATAAGGCAGGTATTTACAGAAATGAGTACGGAGAGGGTGTTTCATTCAATGCAAACTCGGTATTCTCATATTTTAAAGAGATTAAAGATCACTATGTTACATTTAATGGAGGGGTTGAGATAATTACCCAAAGAGGAGACCTCAATGTTTTCCAGACCAGAGGGTTTCCAAACAGTCTGCTTGCATATCCAAGCTTTGGAACATCATACGATATGATCTCTACAGGCTCAGGCGGTATAAAACCTGGAGGATCGGAAGATATTCTTAGATCTTCGGGGTTTTTCGGAACATTTAACTACTCCTGGAAAAACAAATACTTTGTAGATTTTTCCGGTCGTGCAGATGGCTCTTCAAAATTCGGAGCCAACAACCGCTGGGCAAAACTATGGTCTGCCGGTATAGGCTGGAACATTCACTACGAAGATTTTCTCAAAGATTCGAAAGTTATCACAATGCTTCGGTTGAGAGCTTCCACCGGATTTACCGGAAGCCAAAACTACAACCCGAACCAGAGTCTCACAATGTTTGACTACATTCGAAACTACTACTATTACAGAAACTTTGCAGGAGCACAGTTAACCGCTATGGGTAATGAGAACCTCAAATGGCAAAGAACCCAGAAAAATAACATCGGGATGGATCTGGAGCTGTTTAGCAAACGCTTTACTGCAACTTTTGACTACTATATAGATGACTCAAAAGATGCACTCACCCAGGTAACCCTGCCACCCTCTCTGGGGTTCTCCTCTTATACAGAGAATCTTGGGCAGGTAAGGAATAGCGGATATGAGATCAAACTAAACATCGGAATCGTCTCCAATAATTCGGAAGGGATGTACTGGTCTCTGTTTGCAAGCGCTGCTCACAATAAAAACACCCTGCTCAAGATATCCAATTCGCTCGATGCGTGGAATACTCAACAGGACGCTATTGTCAACAGCAAGCCGAAAGTGCGCTTTATTGAGGG
>JAUYTH010000001.1 GCA_030695165.1 Bacteroidales bacterium | reverse complement strand
ACTGTGGTTAATTTTACCCTTTTCATCGAGGAGAACCAACTTGAAGATGCAGTAGTAATCGGTTATGGATCGGTAAAAAAGAAGGACCTTACAGGATCTGTAGTGAGAATTTCAGAAAAAAGTATAGAGAATACCAGTTTTACAGATATTGGAAGAATTATTCAGGGTCAGGTTTCAGGAATGGAGATTATGACCGGAGACGGAAGACCGGGCGATCAGGTAAGAATTCGAATCCGAGGAGAGACTTCTCTGCAGGGAGAATCATCACCCCTTATTGTTATAGATGAAATTCCTATGCCGGATGACTATGACATCAATCTTATCAATCCAAATGATATACAGAGTATTGATGTTTTAAAAGGTGCATCGGCAGCAGCTATTTACGGTTCAAAAGGTAGTGCAGGGGTAATTTTGATTACTACCAAAAGAGGAAAAGAGGATAGTTTCGAGGTCTCTTATAACGGAAATATCGCTACAGACATGTATGTCAATAAAATCCAAGGGCTTAGTGCAGAGGATTATAAACAGTTGGTAGGTACAAGTATTCTTTATAACTATGAACATGTAAAACAAACAGTTCCTGCTGTTAATCAAGATATCAGAAACTACTCCGGCTGGGCAACTGTAGCAGTACCGGGCTATTTTGGCAATGCCGATACCGACTGGACAGATGTTTTAACCAGAACACCAATTAATTCCAATAATACACTTGCAATACGAGGCGGAACAAAAACGGCCTCCTATTATGCCTCTTTCGGACTTACAAAAAACACCGGAAAGGTTATTGGAAACGAAAGCAAAAGGATAACAGGAAACTTTAAACTGGATCTAAAGCCATCAAAATTTTTGGATATCGGTTTTAGAGTTACCGGAACAAATACAAACACTCTTACAGCATTAACTATGAGGCAGGTATATCAGATGAGACCCGATATTCCGGCTTATGATGAGGCAGGGAATTATTACAGGTTTTGGAGTACCGGTCATAGCAGATATCTGGATAATCCTGTTCAGATAGCAAAAGAGGCTCCTACAAAAAAGAGAGATTTCAGATACAATATCGATGGATATGCAAGAATTAACTTCACAAAGAATCTAAGATATCAGTTTACCTACTCATTTGCAGAAAGTAAATATGAGTCATCAAATTATCAAGGCAGTTATACATATTCGGGATCCGGCGACTATTACAGAGGAGTAAACGGGATTTTAGATATTAATAATGGATATACAACTCAGCAGACCTACGATAACTCTTTGAACTATACTAAAGACTTTAAAAACCAGGAACTTGCATTTATGTTAGGATCCAGTTTCAACAGTGATACTGATGGTTATGTAAGTCAGAATTATCAAAATTTTCCGGATGACTATATCCAGAACACAGTTTATAACGCTACAAAGTGGAACTCATCCAACGGTTCAGATGACGCATCGGCCTATTACTCATTCTATAGCAGGTTAAACTATAAATACAAAGAGAAATACATCGTTACAGGAACAATCAGAAGAGATGCCTCATCGAAATTTGCTCCTAAATTCCGTGCAGGTACATTTCCTTCATTTGCTTTAGCTTGGGTAATTTCCGAAGAGAAGTTTCTTAAAGGCAACTCCATAGAACTTACGTTTCTTAAGTTAAGAGCAGGTTGGGGTGTTACAGGTAATAACCGTATAGGTCGCTATGCCTGGAGAACATTGTTTGATACCTCTAACTATTTTGATTCACCGGGATCTATTCCTATCTCAATAGGGAATAACCTTATAAAATGGGAAGAGACAAGACAGATAGATATAGCTCTGGACTATGGATTCTGGAAAAACAGAATTACCGGTACTCTTGGAGTCTACGA
>JAUYTH010000342.1 GCA_030695165.1 Bacteroidales bacterium | reverse complement strand
ACCTCAGGCAAGAGTATACAGGAAACTTACAGCTGCTTACGGGCTAAATAACAGAGAAGAGCTCTTTAGCAAGATTGGTGCAGGAATTGTTGACTTGTCAGATCTTTCAAAGATGCTTAAGAAAAACTCTAAAAGCAAGTTTGTGCGATACTGGAACATACAGTTCTCAAAAATTACCGGAGGAGAGATAAGTGACTCAGAATCTGATGAAGAGTTTGCCGATGAGAGTGACGAAATTGATAACTACAATAACGAAAATGGTAATAATGAATCAGCAGAAAATGAGATATCTCCTGCTCCGGTCAAATCTCAGATTGACAAGAGGAAAGATTTTCTGCTAAAGGAGAACCCTTTGGAAAAAACCCTTTCATATAATGTTGCTCGTTGTTGCAAGCCTATTCCGGGAGACAAGGTTATCGGTTTTATTGATGACAATGACGAGGTAGTTGTTCATAAGAGTAGCTGTCCGGAAGCAATCCAACTAGCAGCAAGTTATGGTGAAAGAATTGTAAAGGCAAAATGGAGCAAACACACGGTTCTCTCATTTCTAGCAAGAGTAAGTATGAGAGGAATAGACAGAATAGGAATTCTGAATGAGTTAACTCAATATATTACTTTGGTTCTCAGTGTTAACATCCGTAAAATATTTATTGAGACCCACGATGGAATTTTTGAAGGTTATATAGATTTATATGTTCACAGCACCGAAGATCTTGACAAACTTATCAAGCAGATATCCCACGTTAAGGGAGTCGAAAGTGTAATACGTACAGAGATAAAAGAAGATTAAAAATCAACAAATGAAGTTCTACAACCTATTTTTCGCATTTGTAATATCCATAATAGCGTATATGCTTGGCTCTTGTGCCAACACTACCACCCCTCCGATGGGTGGGGCAAAAGATACTATTCCACCTCTGTTGGTTAGAGTTCTGCCAGATTCAGGCTCTGTTAATTTTCCTGTAAAGGGTGGTCAGGTAGAGCTTCGTTTTGATGAGTATGTAGTTTTGAAAGAGCCTCAAAAAACAATTTTTCTCTCCCCTCCTCTTGACAAAAGAGTTGATGCAAAGATTAAAGGTAAAAGTATTCTGGTCACATTTCCTACTCAACTTGATTCCGGGGTGACCTACACATTGAATTTCGGAAAATCTATTGTAGATAATAATGAGGGGAATCAATACAATCAATATGTATTCCCATTCTCTACAGGGAGTTATTTAGACTCAATGATGTGCTCGGGCACAATATTGAATGCTGCCACATTGTTACCAAAAGAGGACATTACCATTGCTTTCTATAAAGATATCTCAGACTCCGTTCTCTATAATATATTTCCATCGGCATTTTCAAGAAGTGACAAGTTCGGTTACTTTGTTGTAAGAAATCTGGAACCCGGGCCATACAAAGTATATGCTTTTAACGATATCAACAGCAATAACAAATATGATCCGGACAATGAAGAGGTTGCTTTTTTAGATAGCCTATTTATACCCGGCGTTGTACTCGGAAAAGATAAAACAGAACTTATTCAGGTAGACGAAAAAGACACATTGGTTGCGCTTGGTAGACCAAGCGAGATTAGCCTCTATCTTTTCCGTGAAGACCCTGCAAAACAGTTTATTAAAGAGAGCAAGCGACTTCAGTCAAAAATGGTATATGTGAGATTCTCTGCCCCCGACGCAGATGTATACTCAATAAAATTGAGAGGAGTTGACTCTACATTTATATTGAGGGAGTTTAACCTGAGAAGAGACAGCTTGTTAATCTGGCTGATGGATACAACCAAGAGCTATACAGACTCTCTATATTTAACCGTTGGCTATCTAAAGAGTGACTCACTAAACAACCTTACCCCCTTTAAAGAGGATTTTCGCCTTGCTGCTCCAAAACCTGTAAAGAGTGAAAAAATTGAAAATAGTGAAACACTGGAGAGAGGCAAAACTACAAGGGAGAGGCAAAAACGGGCAAATCTTCTAGATTTTGAGATCTTGGCCGAACCGGCTCTTTTTGAACAGCAGGGATTTATTATAAATTTTCCTGCTCCGATTGTTAAAATTGAAAAGGACTCGATTGAAGTTAAGTTCAAAACTCCTAAAGGAGAGACAGGTCTTCTAAACTACACAATAGTAAAAGACTCACTATTTAGCAGATTGCTCAAGGTTATACCATCAGGCAGAATTTTGCCGGGTTACGAGTATTCGCTAAATCTGAGGGATAACGCTTTTAGAGATATTTACAAATTTACAAACGACTCTATTGTAAAGACAGTCTCTCTCCCCTCTGACGATAAATTATCTAAACTAGTACTGGATTTGAAAGGAGTTGACGGCTCTTACATTGTAGAGCTGACTAACATTACAAGAGACAAAGTTTACCGGAGCTACAAGATTACAAGAGACGGAAATCTAAACTTCCCGTATCTTCAACCAGGAAAGTACTCAGTAAAAATTACCCAGGATCTTAACGGCAATGGCATAATTGATACAGGAAGCATATCTAATAAAAAACAGCCCGAAAAAGTGAGGTTATTTACCCTCAGCAACGGGTCATCAATAATTACCATACCTGAGTCTGCCGAGCTCAATCAAAGCATAAATCTTCAAACAATATTCACTGATTAAAATTATTGACCTGTGAAAAAATTCCTTTTGATTGCTCTGTCATTCATATCGATATGCAGCGTTAATGCTCAGAAAAGAGAACACCTTATAGGGGTCAGGGCAGGATATAATCTCAGCTCTCTGGACACCAGACCGGATCTCGGTGCCAAAGGCATAACCACATACCAGAACTACTCTGTTGTATACACTCTCTATCACGATCTTTGGGGTACAATAAATCTATTCGGGTTTCAGGCTGCGGTTTCAAAAAGTGAGCAAGGTTATAAGCTTGGAGAAGATATTTATCGTTATAATGTAGTTACAGTTCCTCTTATCTCTCAGTTCCATTTTGATTTTTGGAAAATGCGCCTTCTGATTAATGCAGGTGGATTTGCAGGATACAGAACTGACAAAATTAACGCAGACGGCTCGGGGTTTGATAAGTTTGACAACCGGTTTGATTATGGATTTATTGCCGGAGGCGGATTGGCATTAATTTTAAAACCTTTTGAGGTTCACCTGGAGGGGAATTACAACTACTCTCTCTCCTACCTGCACGATCCTAAAAAATATAGTGAAACTGACTACCTTTTTACTTATCCTCATCAGCTTATTTTTAGTTTCACACTTAATATCCATTTATAGGTAATGAAGAAGATTATCGTAAAAGTCGGAGATGTTAGTGTAGGAGGCGAAGGTCGTGCAGTGGTTCAGAGTATGTGCAACACTTCCACTCTGGATATTGAGGCTTCAATTAAACAGTGCGTTGAGTTATATGAAGCGGGCGCAGAGATTATCCGACTTACAACACAAGGATTAAAAGAGGTTAAAGCCCTTAGGGTTATTAAAGAGCGACTGAGAGACAGGGGAATCAAGACACCATTGGTTGCAGATGTCCATTTCTCCTATGCAGTTGCAGTTGCAGCTGCTAATATTGCAGATAAAGTGAGAATTAATCCCGGAAACTTTGCGAAAGATCACAATGTCGCAAAAAGAGAGTTTGCCAGACTAATATCTGTATGCAAAAAGAGCGGATGTTCAATTAGAGTGGGAATCAATCACGGCTCTCTTGGAGAGAGAGTTGTGTTTAAATATGGAGATACTCCGCAGGGGATGACGGCTGCTGCAGTTGAGTGGATTGAAATGGCAGAAGAGAACGGCTTTGACCAAATAATTATATCCCTGAAATCCAGTAACACACTTGTAATGACAAAAGCTTACAGGCTTCTTTATGATGAGATGATTAAGAGAGGTACACTCTATCCTCTGCATCTGGGAGTTACCGAAGCAGGAAACGGAGACGAAGGGAGAATAAAATCTGCAGTTGCGCTCTCTGCTTTACTTAAAGAGGGAATTGGAGATACTATTAGAGTCTCTCTTACCGAGAATCCGGTTAATGAGATACCTGTTGCTCTTTTTATTGCAGATTACTGCAAAAGAGGTACGACAGGTTGTACAGATAGTGAGCTAAATGTACTACCTGTAACGGATGATAAAAGCAGCAACATTAACAGCAGAAGGTCTGTAATAATAAAAGATTACAATGTGAACAGTTACCAGGAGTTTATTCTTCGAGCCTCTTGTGACCTGGGTCCACCGCTACTTGACAACTTTGCAGATGATGTTAAACTGAATGTAAATATATCCTCAGAACCCCTTCATATAGATGATATTCTTAAATTCAGAGATAATCTACTTCAGGCAACCAGAAGAAAATTTTCAAAACCGGAATATATTGCCTGCCCTGGTTGCGGAAGAACCCTTTTTGACCTGGAGAATGTATTTGAGGAGGTTAAGAGAAGAACATCTCATCTTGTAGGCTACAACATTGCCGTGATGGGTTGCATTGTAAACGGTCCCGGTGAGATGGCCGATGCAGATTATGGATATATAGGCGAGGGGAAAAACCGTGTAAGCATTTATAGGGGGAGAGAGGCTATCTACAGATCTGTTCCACAGGAAGATGCTATTGATAAACTACTGGAGCTTATTGAGGAAGATTCTCGCAATAAACTCTTCCGCCCTCGACTCGGGTAATCTTAACAACATCTCCTTTGTTAGCTATCCCGGAGTCCATAGCTGCCTCAAACCACCGCCCCTGCACCTCTACTTTACCACTAGGTCGCATATTTGATATAACAACAGCCTCTTTACCTATAAGATAACCAAGATTGGCATCTACACCCACAAATCCATCGCCATCATTCAGTACTGTCTTTAAGGAGAAGCCGGGCAGAGCTGTGCTTTTAAAAAGTCTTCCGGCTAGATAGATTGAGGTTATCAATGAAATAAATGAGGAGAGCATTACAATTGAGATTGGTTTAATAAGCACTATAAAGTCAAACTCACCTCTATTGTAGAATAATTTATTGTCTATCATCGCAAAGGCAAGCCCTGTTACCATAAGAACTATGCCGGAGACCCCTGCAATGCCAAACCCGGGTATTATGAAGATCTCTGCGAGTATTAGCAAAACACCGATTGCAAAAATTATAATCTCCCAGCTCTCTGCAAGTCCCTCTATGTAGAGTGGCGAGAAGTAAAGAGTTGCACCTACAATTGCGACAACAGAGGGAAATCCCAATCCCGGACTCTGGAGTTCAAAGTAGATTCCGCCGACAATCATCATAAGAAAAATTCCCTGTACAACAGGAGTAAGAAAGAAAAGTAACAATCTATCCATAAAGGTCAGCTTCTGATTCTCGATTCTGTAGTTATCTGAACCTGTAATAATTGCCGCAATCTGACTAATATTTTCTGTTATCCCTTCGCAGTAATTATTCTTTAATGCCTCTTCTGGAGTAAAACTGAGAACTTTTGTACTATCAATAATACCTTCAATATATATAGAAGGATCTACCATAGCCTCTGCAATTTTGGGATCCCTTCCGTTTACCTCTGCCGTTGCTCTCATCATTGCTCTCATAAAAGATTGGTACTTATCCGGCATAGCTTCACCTGTCTGGTTTACTATAGTAGCAGCACCTATACTTCCCCCTCGCCTCATATATATACTGTCGCAGGCTATTGATATCAGTGCTCCAGCAGATGCAGCCTGATTATCTATAAACGCAATTACAGGTATCCGGTAATTTAAAAGAGCTGTTCTCATACTATCTGCAGCATCTACTGCCCCACCGTATGTGTTTATATGTATTATTACCCAGTCTGCCTCTATTTCCAAGGCATCTTTGAGACCTTTTGAGAGTCTTTTGGCAGATGAAGCATTTATCTCCTCTCTAATTTCTACAACGTAAAAAAGAGGGTCTTTTGCATAAACTGAGATAGATATCAACAATGAAAGCAATAGCGAAAATGTTCTCATTTTATTTCATTTATTAGGAGTAGCGTAAAGATACTCTGTTTTTTTGTATTTTTGTTAAACAGTTAAACATATATTTATAACTTAATAACGATAAACAGATGAAGCTCAAACGACTAATTCTAGCCGCTCTCTTTTTGATGACTGTACTCAATGCGTCAGCCCAGGCTCCATACATTTTTATAAACCCGGATGATTCCGATTTTACCGAGAGTTGCACATCAATTGTGGTAGGGAAAGGGGCCAGCGTAGATGGCTCTGTTATGACAGCCCACACCTGCGACTCAAATTACAGAACCTGGCTTGAAATTTTTGGAAGAAAACAGTTCAAGGCTGGAGAGACCGAGCCTGTTTTCTGGGGAAGATTACACAATGAAGAGCCCCACGATACAAGAAATGTTGTGGAAAAAGGAAGGATTCCGGCAGTAGAGGAGACATTTGCTTTTCTAAATACAGCTTATCCTTGCCTTAATGAAAAACAGCTTGCAATTGGAGAGACTACGATTGTAGGAAGAAAAGAGCTGGTTAATGAAAATGGCCTTTTTTTAATTGAGGAGTTGGAGAGGATAGCTCTTCAAAGGTGCTCAACGGCTAAAGATGCTGTTCTTTTGATTGGCAAGCTGGCTCAGGATTATGGATACGGAGATTCCGGTGAGTGTTTAACAATTGCAGATAAAAAAGAGGTTTGGCAGTTGGAGATATTCGGTTCGGGAGCAGGAAAACCTAGCTCAATTTGGGTTGCACAAAGAATTCCTGACGACCACGTTGGAATATCTGCAAACATTCCAAGAATATCAAAAGTGGATTTCAATGACACGAAAAATTTTTTATACAGCAAAAATATAAAAGAGAGATGCAAAGAGCTTGGATTTTGGGACGGAAAGGAAGATTTTATCTTCTGGAAAGTTAATAATGGAAGCAAACCATTTGCAATAAGAGATTATTATGTTTTAAGTACACTTGCTCCATCTCTAAATCTTCAATTTGACGCCCAGGAGCTCCCTTTCTCTGTCAAGCCAGATAAAAAAGTATCTGTTCGTGACATCATTGCACTATATCGACAGACATATGAAGGAACGGAGTGGGATCAGACTAAGAATCTCGCTGTAGAGATAACCAGAAGAGATAGAGTAAAAGGTGAATATAAAGAGGTTGTAAAACCAGTTTCAAACTTTATGTCAAACGATATGAGGGCCCTTTTAAATCAGATTAAGCCTGGGGTATCCGAAAGAGTGAGAGGGATTGCAGTGATTCAGTGTTCGTACTCTCACATAATCCAACTAAGGGACTGGCTTCCGGATGAGATTGGCGGAGTTGCGTACTTCTCATTTGATAATCCTGCCCAAAGTCCTCGAATTCCAATCTACTCAGGAACTATTTCTCTGCCAAAAAGTTTTGAAATATGCGGTCAACATAGGTATAGGGAGGATGCTGCAATTTGGGCCTTTCGCGAAACTAACAGAATTGCTACAATTAATTGGGACAGAACTCGTAAACTAATTGAACCTCAGGTTATGAGATTTGAGGATATGCTATTTGAGATGGCTCCTGAAATTGAAAAAAAGGCAAAAGATTTGATTGAGTCAGGTGATATTGAACGGGCTAAACAACTTTTAACCAACCATACTCACGATTTTGCATCAATGACAATAAGAAGGTGGCAAGAGCTTAAAGCAGAGCTTTGGAACATTTTTGCAAGAAGTATGTAGTTTGGTTTAAAAAAAGGGGCTTCACGCCCTTTTTTTTATTCATATAATAATTAACTTTGCCGAGTTTATTTAATATCAAAACAGGAAAATAAAAATGCAAATTCACAAACCTGCAACCCTTCACCTGGAGAACGGTGATGTATTTAAGGGATTCTCTTTTGGTTACGACCAATCCGTTGACGGTGAGGTCGTTTTTTCTACCGCTATGGTAGGATATCCAGAGAGTCTTACCGATCCATCCTATTCGGGACAAATTCTTTGTGTTACATATCCATTGGTCGGTAACTATGGGGTTCCGGAAGATATTTACGAAAATAATCTTTCAGAATGCTTTGAATCTGAGAAGATACACGTGAGAGGGTTGGTAATTTCTGACTACTCTTTTCGTTATAGTCACTGGAACGCAGTAAAGAGTCTTGATCAATGGCTCAAAGAGCATAAGGTACCCGGAATTTTTGGAATTGACACAAGAGAGTTAACAAAAATTCTAAGGGAAAAGGGGGCAATGTTGGGTAAAATTATTCCGGAAGGGAGGGATTTGAAGAGCGCTTATGATCCTAATCTTGAGAATCAAGTAGCACTTGTAAGCTGCAAAGAGGTAATGCGTTATGGCTCAGGAAAAAAGAAAATTGTTTTAGTTGACTGTGGGGTTAAACACAATATTATAAGATGTTTAATTGAAAGAGGAGTTGAAGTGATTAGGGTTCCTTGGAACTATGATTTCACCAAACTCGAATACGATGGCCTATTCATCTCCAACGGCCCCGGAAACCCCGATTTCTGCACAGAGACTGTAGATTATATTAAGATAGCACTACAACAGGAGAGAGCAATTTTTGGAATTTGTATGGGTAATCAGCTTCTCTCTATGGCAGGAGGGGCAAAAATATTTAAATTAAAATATGGCCATAGAAGTCATAATCAGCCGGTAAGGATGGTAAACACCGACAGATGCTTTATCACATCCCAAAACCACGGATATGCTGTTGACAACTCAACTCTTGGAAAAGATTGGGAGCCGCTTTTCATTAATATGAATGATGGAACAAATGAGGGAATCAAGCATAAAAGCAAACCTTTCTTCTCTTGCCAGTTTCACCCGGAGGCCTCAAGTGGCCCTACAGATACAGAATTTCTATTTGATGACTTTATAAAACTCCTCTAAACTAATATGATGGACAAAAAGATTAAAAAAATACTGCTATTGGGTTCCGGTGCTTTAAAAATTGGAGAGGCTGGAGAGTTTGACTATTCAGGTTCCCAAGCACTTAAGGCAATGAAAGAGGAGGGAATAGAGACAGTACTCATCAATCCTAATATTGCAACGGTTCAAACCTCCGAAGGGGTGGCAGATAAGATTTACTTTTTACCTGTTACACCCTATTTTGTAGAGCAGGTAATTAAAAAAGAGAACCCTCAGGGTATACTTCTTGCCTTTGGAGGACAGACCGCCCTTAATTGTGGAGTTGAACTTTATAAAAACGGTATTTTCGAAAAATACAATTTAAAGGTTCTTGGCACTCCTGTTCAGGCAATTATGGATACAGAGGACCGTGAATTATTCGTTAAGAAACTGGATCAGATAGATGTTAAGACAATTAAAAGTCACGCGGTTGAGAACATAGAAGATGCAATAGATGCTGCGGAGTCACTCGGATACCCGGTCATAATACGTGCAGCTTACGCTCTGGGAGGATTAGGAAGTGGTTTTTGTGATAACAAACAAGAGCTTATATCGTTGTCAGAGAAGGCTTTTTCATATTCAACTCAAGTATTAGTTGAGAAGTCACTAAAGGGGTGGAAAGAGATAGAGTATGAGGTGGTAAGGGACCGTTTTGACAACTGTATTACAGTATGTAATATGGAAAATTTTGATCCGCTTGGAATACATACCGGAGAGAGTATTGTAGTTGCGCCCTCGCAAACATTAACAAATAGCGAATATCATCTACTTAGAGAGTTGGCAATCAAGATCGTCAGACACATAGGAATTATTGGTGAATGCAATGTCCAGTATGCATTTGATCCCTATTCCGAAGATTATAGAGTAATTGAGGTAAATGCTCGCTTGAGTAGATCATCTGCACTTGCTTCTAAAGCAACAGGTTATCCTCTTGCCTTTGTCGCTGCAAAATTGGGACTTGGCTATGCACTTTATGATCTTAAAAACTCTGTAACCAAGACAACTACTGCATTCTTTGAACCGGCACTGGACTATATAGTATGTAAAATACCTCGTTGGGATCTCTCTAAATTTCAGGGAGTTTCAAGAGAGATTGGTTCCAGTATGAAGAGTGTCGGTGAGGTAATGGCCATTGGAAGAAGTTTTGAAGAGGCTATACAGAAAGGGTTAAGAATGATAGGTCAGGGAGCTCACGGGTTTGTAGCTAACAGGGAGATAGTTGTAGAAGATATCGACAAGTCGTTACGAGAGCCTACAGATAATCGGATATTTGTTATATCCAAGGCTTTCCAAAAGGGTTACACTG
>JAUYTH010000340.1 GCA_030695165.1 Bacteroidales bacterium | reverse complement strand
CACGTGACAAGGATCTTGTCCAGATAAATATTCACGATATTCGTGATTATGGCAAAGGGAGATATCGTCAGGTTGATGACTACCCTTTTGGCGGGGATGCAGGAATGGTGCTTATGATTGAACCTATCTTCAAGATTATCTCCAAGTTGAAAAAAGAGCGGGATTACGACGAAATTATATACCTCAGCCCAGACGGAGATCTACTGGATCAGGCAACGTGTAATATGCTCTCGTGTAAAAGAAATATTATACTGCTTTGTGGTCACTATAAGGGTATAGACCATCGTATACGCGAACATCTGATTACAAGAGAAATATCAATCGGCAACTATGTCCTGAGCGGGGGAGAGCTTCCGGCAGCAATACTGTGCGACTCAATAATCCGACTTATTCCCGGGGCAATTTCCGATGAGACATCTGCCTTAAGTGACTCTTTCCAAGATGATCTTCTGGCCCCTCCGATATATACCCGGCCGGCAGAATTTAATGGCTGGAGGGTTCCGGATGTTCTGTTAAGCGGGAATCCTAAATTGATAAAAGAGTGGCAGGAGTCAGAATCTACTCAGAGAACAAAGAGACTCAGACCCCTGCTTTATAATGATGGTAATTAGAAACCAAAATTATCTACCTTAACCTTCTCCTGCTTATCTTCCGTTGGTTTGAGAGCCACTCCGTGAATAGTTTTGGCATATATAACCATCGACTTTTCGGGCACTGCAGGACATATATACTCGCATCCACCGCACCCTATACATAAATCTACATTGAGGCTTGGTATATATAGTGAGCCATCACCATAAGGGACCATAGTTATTGCTTTGGTAGGACAATGTTCGTCACAGGCTCCGCAATCTGTACCATCTGTATAGACAATGCATTTCTCAAGAAAGAATTGTGCCTCGCCAATCTGAGATAGTTGTTTATCCTCTACGCTCATTGGCTTTAAAGCATCATTAGGGCAAACCGTAGTACACATATTACACTCATAACCACAGAAATGGTGTTTAAAACTAAGTACAGGCAACAACACTCCGTCCAGTCCATACTCCGTTGTGGCCGGTTGAATAATGTTGTTTGGACAGGCAGAGACACAGGCATAACAAGCTGTGCAGTTTCTTTTGAGATGATCTATACTTACAGCACCCGGCGGTGCTATTCCGGTTATTTTAGGTTTTGATGAGAGCAGAGGTTTAAAGTTAATCGCCTTTGCGGCCAAAGCTGTCCCTACTAGACCCATTGCTATAAGTGCCTTCCTTCTTTCATTTGAGACCGGCTCCTTTCGGTCGCTTTGTTCAACAACTCTCTTTCTCCAGGAGATTTGATAGCTTATAGCACCTCTCTTACAAACCTGCATACAGTTTAGGCAAGAGACACATCTGCTTTCATCTACACTCTCGGAATCAAGATCAATACACTGACTTTTGCAATTTAGAACACATAACCTGCACTTATTACACTTGGAGTGATCTATTGCGGGTTTATAGAGTGAAATCTTAGAAAACAGCCCTAGAAGTGTACCTACAGGACAAACTGTATTGCAGTAGAGCCTCCCCCTTAACGAGCTGAAAATTATAACGGCAGCAATAAAGAGCAGGGCAAATATAAAAGAGCCGACTGCAAAATGTGCATAGCTTCTAAAAAAAATAGCTTCAGGAAAGATGTTTGCAAGAGCATTGTGGATGAGTTGTTCTGTTCTGCTTATTATCTCATTTGATACTCGCCCCCAGTTTGAGTAAGGGTCGAGCCAGGCAATTGGAGCAGTAACTCCTCCAATGAAGAAGATTGCAGTTACACTCAGAATCGTATATCTAATCCAGTTTTTGGGCTTATCGTAACTGAATCTCCTGTTTTTTTTTGATTTAAAAAGATTTGAAACTCTTGTAGAGGTATCCTGAAAAGTACCCAAAGGACATAGTGTGGAGCAATAAACCCTCCCAAATAGAAGAGTTAGAACTATTAAGATCACAAATACTGCTGCACCTCCGGAAAAAATTCCCAGTAAAGAGGGGACAAATTGAATTTTCAGAAATTGTGAAAAGAAGTTACTCTCCCTATTTACAAAAAAGATAAAAGCTGAAGTTATACCAATTATAAAAATGAGTGAAACAGCTACTCTCACCCATTTTAAAATTTTATAGTTCATATTGCTATCCTATTTTGATTCTCTCCACTTTAAGTTTATCAATATCAGTAGTTCCGAGCTTCATCTTTTCTGCAATTCCTATATGACTAACCTCTTCCAGTTTCATCTCCCGGAACTGGTTGAAAAAACGAACAGCAGCAGTATCAACTGCTACAATATCTGCAGAGAAAAAGAGAGCTTTAGGATTTTGAACATCCTCTATACTTTTGCCTTTCGGTCCGTTTTGGGTCATTATCCTATATGCATCGACAATATTTAAAACCGGCATTTTTGGATATGTTGCGCAATCTGCAATGCACTGCTGAAGATCGTTTGAGTGCCAGAATCTTCTGTCCCATACTATGCCCATATAGTTTTTCATAGCAATGGTCATTCTTGCACCACCGTGGTTTTTAAGTACAGGAACATTTATCCATACGTCACAATCTATTATTGACTCGTGAATTTTAACCTCTTTTAGTCTTACACCCATAGGTAGAGGAACTGATTTATAATACTTCTCGTCGTGAGCAAAGCCAAGCTTAGCGCCGGCAGCTTTAGCAGCAGCTTCAATACCACTATTTTTGTAACACGACTGCCATTCGTCACAAGTGTGGTCAAAAACAATAACTTCTGCTGCACCTGCAGCAAAACAGTCTTTAACAATTTCACCTATAAGTTCCGGATTTGTATTCGCTGCAAATTCAGGACGCTTATCCCATCCAATATTGGGTTTAACGACAACCTTCTGCCCTTTTTTTACATATTTTGAGATACCACCCATTGCTGCAATCCCTTTTTTGTACATTTCGGCAGGTTCACCTCCCATAACGGCAACCAAGTCATTTGAAGCCGAAACGCTCATTTTTTCTCCGGCAAAAAGGTCATTGTTTTTAAGCTGAACTGCACCTGCTATTCCTCCCAGAATTGCAGTTTTTATAAAATTTCTACGTTCCATATATTGTCAGTTTTTTACAAATATACAATATCATAATAATATTTGATGCAAACCTGGCTCAATTTTTAAATTTGTGCTATCTTAGTAAAAAATTTTCTATGAAGAAGCCACTTGTAAAGCGCATCTGGTTGTTCTATTATGAAGGTTTCAGGAGTATGACTCTTGGAAAGACTTTATGGACTATTATACTTATAAAACTTTTTATTATGTTTTTTGTTCTCAAACTCTTTTTCTTTAAAAGAGAGCTGGGAGTATACTCTACTCCGGAGGAGAAATCAAAACACGTGATAGAAAAGTTAACCAATTGACAGAAACCTAAACTAACTAAATTATAATTACTATGTTTTTAGCTTCATTACTAGGTCTTTCCAGACTTCAGTTTGCCCTTACGGCTATGTTTCACTGGATATTTGTCCCATTGACAATAGGTCTTGGACTTATCATTGCCATTATGGAGACTTATTATGTGAGAACTGGAAATGAGTTCTGGAAGAGGACTACAAAATTCTGGATGAAGATCTTTGCAATTAATTTTGCAATAGGAGTTGCAACCGGGATTATTCTTGAATTCCAATTTGGTACTAACTGGAGTAACTACTCCTGGTTTGTAGGTGACATATTTGGAGCCCCTCTGGCTATAGAGGGGATATTTGCCTTCTTTCTTGAGACGACCTTCTTTGCAATTATGTTTTTCGGATGGAATAAAGTGAGCAAGAATGTCCACCTTCTCTCAACCTGGCTGGTAGCCATCGGTACAATCTTAAGTGCACTTTGGATTCTGGTAGCTAACGCGTGGATGCAATATCCTGTAGGAATGGAATTTAACCCGGATACCGCAAGAAATGAAATGGTGGACTTTTGGGCAGTAGCCCTCTCACCGGTTGCACTTAATAAATTTATACACACAGTATCAAACTGTTTTGTGCTTGGGGGAATTGTTGTTGTAGGAATCTCCTCTTGGTACCTTCTTAAAAAGAGAGAGGAGGAGTTTGCACGCAAAAGCATACGAATAGCTGCTGTCTTCGGTCTTATATCGCTTATCGTGCTAATTTGGTCCGGGGACGGCTCTGCCTACCACGTAGCCAAAAAACAGCCAATGAAACTTGCTGCAATGGAGGGGCTATACATAAGTAAGCCCGGGACTCCTATCGTTGCTTTCGGCATTCTAAACCCGGATAAAACAATTGCCCGTTTGGAGAGCGACTCTCTGGGATACGCTCTTGAGAAGCCATATCTTTTTAATATCTCAATTCCTCAGGGGCTATCTCTTTTGGTTGACAGGAAACTGAACACTTTTGTTCCGGGAATAGAGGATATCATACAGGGAGGTTATACATATGTAGATGAATTTGGAACAGAAAAGGTAGCTCTGCCTGTTAGAGAGAGGATGATCAGAGGTAAAGTTGCAATAGATGCTCTTGCACTCTACCATAAAGCCAAAGAGGCAGGTGACGAAGATGGCAAAGCTCTGGCTCTTGCAGATCTTAAAGAGAACTTCTCTCATTTCGGGTATGGCTTCATTGAGAAGCCTACCGATGTAGTTCCAAATGTTCCTCTTACATTCTATGCATTCCGAATAATGGTTATTCTTGGTGGGTTCTTCATCGCTTTTCTCGCTCTTGCAATCTATCTTGAGAGAAAAGCGCTTCTCTCCAGAAACCGTTGGTTCCTATACCTTTCAATAGTAAGTATTCCTTTGGTCTATATCTGTTCTCAGGCCGGATGGATAGTTGCCGAAGTGGGAAGACAACCCTGGACTATACAGGATCTCTTGACTACGGGGGCCTCCCTGTCAGGAGTGAGTACATCATCTGTAGCTACCACTACAATTATGTTTTTTGTACTCTTCTCTGTACTGCTCGCAGCAGAGCTTACCATTCTGTTTAAAGTAATTAAAAAGGGGCCATCTGCCTGATTTCATAGATTTAACTATTAAAATTATTTGTTATGCTATATTT
>JAUYTH010000338.1 GCA_030695165.1 Bacteroidales bacterium | reverse complement strand
GCTGTTATTGCTGATTTTTGAAGAAATCTACACCCTTTCTAACGGAGCCGTGGGTGAGAAGCAGCTCTTTTGCCTGTTCATAGTCTGTAATTGAGGCTTCGTCCATAATCATTCTTGTTCCTCTGTCTACCAACTTGGCATTTGTCAGTTGCATATCAACCATCTTGTTGCCTTTTACGTGACCAAGTCTAATCATTGCAGAGGTAGTAATCATATTGAGGACCAACTTTTGAGCAGTCCCTGCCTTCATCCTGGTACTGCCGGTTACAAACTCCGGGCCTACTACAGCCTCTATGGGGATATCAACCTCTGCAGCCAAAGGGCTGTTTGGGTTACAGGTTACACACGCTGTGAGAATACCTCTTGCCCTGGACTCTTTTACAGCACCAATTACATAAGGGGTGGTCCCGGAAGCAGCTATACCCACAACAATATCGTCGTTATCTACGCCGTACTGCTGCATATCGTTCCATCCCCCCTCCCAACTGTCTTCGGCAGCCTCTACCGCTCTTCTTATAGCTTTGTCTCCTCCTGCAATCAGACCTATAACCAGGTCAAAAGGGGCTCCGAATGTAGGCGGAATCTCAGATGCGTCAAGGATCCCCAGTCGTCCGCTGGTTCCGGCTCCCAAGTAAAACAGCCTTCCGCCTCTTGATAGTCTCTCCACAATACCATCAACAAGCTTCTCTATCTGAGGTATGCATTTCTCTACTGCAAAAGGGACTGTTTTATCTTCGTTATTGATATTTACCAGAAGTTCCAACGTGGACATCTTGTCCAGATGATTATAATTTGATGATTGTTCTGTAACTCTCATTGGATTATAGAGATTTGTGATATTCTGCCAGTCCGTCAATGGGAGACTGTACTATTTTCCCAATTGTAATACCTAGTTTTGATGCAACATCGGTTAAAATTTCCTTATAGTGAAATGCAACAGAGCCAACTAAGTTCACAGGGTATTTCTTATAGTCATACTGCATAATATTTCTTGTAAAGAACTCATTAAAGCACTCTCTCAGGAATTTGTCCACGTATGGGTGACTTTTATTCTCATTAAGGAATACAGAAAAAGTGGCAAGATATCTATTTGGAAACGGTTGTCTGTAAACCCTCTCTATTACTATACTATAGTTAAGATTGTATTTAAGGTCAAACTGAGCATTAAGATCTGCAGGAAGTTGTCTTTTAAGGTAATCTGAGATAAATTTTTTCCCGAGTACCGCTCCGCTACCCTCATCACCAAGGATATAGCCACAGGCAGGAACGTTGTCTGCAATCTCTTTGCCATCAAAGAAACAAGAGTTTGCTCCTGTTCCCATTATTCCTGCGATACCCGGCTTGTTACCACAAAGGGAACGTGCTGCCGCAAGAAGATCTGTGTATGCGCTGGTATTTGCCTTTGGAAAGACTTTTCTGAAGCAATCCTGGAGGATTTTCACCTTATCCGGTGACGACACTCCTGCTCCGTAAAAGTGAATCTCATTAACTGAGGCACTTATCTCGGGAAGCAGATGTTGTTCCAGTTCGTAAATAATTTGCTCCTCTGTTTGAAAAAACGGATTTATTCCGGCTGTCGTTATCTCCTGAACCGTACCGTCACTGTGGATTGCTCTCCAATCTACCTTGGTAGAGCCGCTATCTGCAATAAGACGCATATTTCATTTTTTTAATTCGACCAAAAATAGGAAATTTTAGAGCTAATTCAAAACCTGACGAAACTTTCTCCAGTGAAAAATACCTGCAACGGCAGCAATTATGTAGATAAAATAAAGAGCAGTAGTTGCATAGAGTCCCTGAGAGAAATACATATATATAGCGAGCACATCTGCAGCAATCCATAAATGCCAATGCTGTATGAATCTGTTGGTAACCCAGTAGGTTGCCAGCATACTCAATGCTGCAATCAATGCATCAGTGGCAGGCATAGGGTCGGAGCTATAGTTTTTGAGGATAAACCAAAGAAGTAGAAATCCTGCTAACGCTGCTAAAGAAGATATCAATGCCTTTTTTCTATTGATTATTACTACAATCGGTTCTGAGATATCCTCCTTGCTGTTTTTTCTCTTCCAAATCCACCATCCGTATGCACTGGCAAAAAGAAAGTATATCTGCAGTCCCATTGCGGCAAATAGATTTGCATTAAGGAATATCAAGGTGTAAAAGAGTGCCGATACCGCACCCACAATCCACATTGACCTCTTCTGTTTTATCTCGAGTAATACATAAATAACGCCTGTAACAGCTCCAAATATCTCTGAATATTCCATAATTACAAATCTATAAAATATATATTTTAAAAACGGAAAGATATTTTGGCTGTAAAGTTTATCTCTGCCTGAGGGTAGAGCCCCTCCTCACTATAGGTTTCGCCATTTAAAAACTCTGCACTATAAACCCATCCATTTGAAAAGTATTTTCTATTTAAAACATTATCTATAAACAGTTGAATGTCAATATATCTTTCGCTCTTCATTTCGAAGCTTTTAGAAGCTCTTAATCCTAAAACGAAGTATTGTGGAACAGATCTGGATAGATTGGCGGTATTATCCATATACTGCTTACCTACATATTTCCCGTTAACAGATATAGTTGAGCTTTTGGAAGGGAGAAGTGTAATCATACCCATTCCTGTAACCGATGGAGAGAATGCAATATCACTCTTATCTATTCTTACTGCTCTTTGAGAAACCAGAGACCAATTTTCGTCAAACTGATCCAGATACCAGATGTAATCAAGGATTTTGTTTCTGCTCAGAGTCAAATTTGCATCCACTCCCAAATAAGTTAATGGTTTCCAGGATGTGGAGAGCTCAATACCCCTGCGGAACGAGCGTTCTACATTCTCTTTAATCACATACCCTGTCTCACTCAGCTTACCGGTGGGTACCAACTGGTCTTTGTACTCCATTAAGTATACATTTGCCGAAAGAGTTACTTTATTGGTTTTTAAGCGATAACCTGCTTCGTAATCCACCACTCTCTCAGGTTTGATATCTGCTGCCGTGAGTGCCTTTATTGACTCCTTAATGTCCGATCTTCCCGGCTCCTTTCTTCCAACTGCAACAGAGGCATAGAGTTGATTGGCACTATCTATATTGAGTGTAATCCCGGCCTTTGGGTTGATAAAGTTGTACTCCCCTTTCCAATCCAGAGATGCAAAATCTTTATCATCTCCGCCAAGTGTAAAATCTACCCTTCTGTATTGTAAATCTGCAAATGCAACAACTTTGCTGCCTATGCTCTTCTCTACTCTGGCAAAAGCAGAGATATCTGCCTTAAATCCCTTATTAAGATACCATTGGTGGTTTTCCGGAATATTGTTGTTGTACATACTCCATATCAACTTTCCGAAATGGTCTCCGTCATAGTATGAGTAGGTTACTCCTGCGGTGGAGTTAAACCCCTTACTGTTATATGACAAAGAGCTATTTAAAGCAATATAATTATTGTCAAGTAATTGCTTGATGACTACATCAGACCTTGTGTAGTCAATCTCTTTTACTCTCTGAACAGGTATATTATAGTCCGAAAATTTACGGTTACTCTTATAATTTTCATAATACCCGTCGCCTTTTGTATAGTGGATTGTTGAACTCCATATCAGCTGTGGAGATATCCTATGGATAAAGTGTGCCTGAATATGGTGTTGAATATAGTTATCAGTCTCATTTTGGTAATATTGAAGGTTTCCCGCTTTGTCGTAATATGAACCGGCAGAGTTAAATCTCCTGTCACTCTCCATCTGCTCTCTTGAGACCCCCTCCCAGGTAATTCCGGACTTTTGGTCTCCCATTATATAAGTCAATTTTAATGAGTTGTCGCCATTAAACCACCCTGCGGATGCAAACAGAGAGCCAAGGTCTGTTTTGGCATTCCTTATGTAACCATCCCCTCTGTTACGGGAGTAGCGAAGATCAAATGATAGCCCGTTCTTTAAAAGTCCTGAGCCTGCACCCACTGTTGTAAGAAAAGTGTTAAAGCTGCCTATACTAAAATCTGCTACTCCATATGGATCCTGTGCTGTAAATAGGGTTCTCATATTGATGCTGGCTCCAAAAGCAGCAGGTCCGTTGGTTGAAGTCCCTACACCTCTTTGTACCTGAATGTCCTGCAAAAAGGATGTGAACGAGGGTATATTCACCCAGAAAACCTCCTGTGATTCCGCATCATTAAGGGCAATTCCATTTAGAGTAACATTAATTCTGGAACTTTCGCTTCCTCTTATTCTAAGCGAGGAGTAACCAAGTCCGTTACCCCCTTCTGTTGAGGATACAACTGATGGCATTAATGATAAAACCATCGGGACAGAGCTGACGGGTGATTGCTTTTTTAATAGATTGATGTCCATTGTGGAGTGAGTTACGGGGGTGTTTTTCCCTCCCCTGAATGACTCTACCACAACACTGTCCAGTTTTGTTTGAGTTACCTTCTCTTTTTGCCCTGAATCTTGGGCCTGGGATATTAAAGGTAAAAAAATGACCCCGCAAAATAAAGCTAATCTTTTCATTATTAATTATTTTTATTGCAGGGGGGTACGTTAAACGAGATTCGCTTTCCCTTCGCAGGCATTATCCTGATCAGGTGAAAAGGGTATGATCTCAGCCCAAAGGGCACCCCCAAGCATTATGTTAATGCAGTGCAAATATATATAATTTTAGTAACTATACCCCCTTTTTTCTACCTTTGTCGTCGGTGGGTCGCTCTGTCGCCTCTGCATCGCCAGGGGAGGAAAGTCCGGACAGGATAGAGCAAGACTCTGTGGAAAGCACAGCTGGGGGTAACTTTAGGCAAATCGTAACAGAAAATAACCGCCTTCCTAGGGAGGTAAGGTTGAAAACGCGGGGTAAGAGCCCACGACTCATTATGGCGACATTGTGAGGGTACGAACAGTCTCCTGCAAGGCCACATATACCGGTGATTGAGGGCTGCTCGCCCGATGCCGGGGGGTAGGCTGCATCAGATAGATGACAGAGGTTCCGAAAGGAGTACAGAATCCGGCTTACAGACCCACCTTTTTTTTAAAACAGCTTAGGATGATCTTCGTCAAATTGTTTGAGTATTGCAGATATTATTGCCTCTCTGCAAAATTTAGTCTTTGACTTTATCTTATATTTCTTACAGTATATATCTATAGCTTCCAACTCTTTATCATTAAAAAGAATTGTCTTTCTATGTTTTCTTACACCTGCTTCCCTCTTTTGTCTGAGATATTCAGGATCTGCAGCCGGCTTTAGTTTATCTCTTTTCAAGCTTCTTAATCAAACTCTGTTTATAATTCAAGACGCCCTGCAACCTGAACTTCTTTATTGAAGCATCGATCCACTCAATTGCCAACTCAAGCCTATCTGTAAGTTCACAAGCTACTGCAATGTTGTAAGCGGCAGATGCGGCACGAATTGCATCCTGGTGAGATGTCTCCTCCAGCCATATATCCATAGCCTCTCTCCATTTGAACTCCAGTGAATATTCATAAGCTTTTTGCCAGGAAGATACAGGATAGATATAGAGGGATTTTCTCACTGTTTTCCATTGAGGGAACATTGTTGTTATAATATCCTCTCCCAAAGTAGTTGCAACTATTAGCATAGATTCCACCGCTTTATATTTAATAGCATTGTCTCTTGCATCACTTCTGGAGAGTATCTCCCAATAGACTGTGTCTTTTTGATCTATCCTTCCCAATCTTTGGGCAGTTATTCCATCAAAAACATTGATAACGGTCCTGATTGGAGCAAAAACATAATTTGACCTGTAAGATTGAGACACCGGAGATTTTAAATCATTCATAATTTGAGTCTTTCCAACCAATAGAGTATCCACTACCACAAGAACATCCGAATTGGATGCTGCCGAGAGTGATTGAATATACTCCATACTATATTTAAACTCACTGCCGGGATAGTGATTGAAAACATAGACAGCTCCCTCGTCAAGAATAAGGTTTTTCTCCAATGAGGCAGCAATTCCTGTTGCCAGATTTGACATTTGGGCAGAATCATTTTTGAATAGCAGACTCTCTGCCGGTAAGCCACTATCAATAGATACGTAGACAGAAATAGATCTATTGTCAAAGTTTACCGGGTGAAGAGGAGCAACTCTCTCATCAATATTGAAAAAATGAACAGTGGGCCCGCAAGAGCTTAGAAAAATAATTGAAACCAAAAATATCAGCCCCTTTATCGGATATAATGTTTTCATATACTATAAATTTTCCCAGAATTTCTTCATAACAACTTCAAGTGTATCGGATGTGGCGGTTACTGTTTTCTCCCCTGTGGCTTCGTCTGTTTTGACTCTCACCTCCATCCTGTATGGGCTCTCCATTTTAAAGATATAACCCTTGTCTAAATTGAGCAGAGATCTCTCTACACCCTCCCTTATCTGATCATATACTATCTCGGGAGATTTGCTTGTTGCACAAGTTCTTCCAAAAGAGTACTTTGTAACTACAGTATCTATGTTTCCAAAATTCTCTACCGCCTCCCTGCAAGCAGCATCATCACCTGCAAGAAACACCACGGGTACGCCGAATTTCCCTGCATAGAGAGAGTTATATGCTGCTTCAAAAAGAGGTCTGTCATTGATTCTAAAATCTAAAACCTTCATAGACATTGTATGAGATAGTATGCCGTTCTCCACTCCGGCTCTTGAGTGAGCACCAATAAACAGAAGCGCATCAAATGTGGAATCAATTCCCAGAACCATAGTGTGTGGAGTACCCGGTAGCCTGCCTCTTGTGAGCATAGCCCTTTTGTCTAAAAGCAGAGGGTCTACATTTATATTACCTGCGTGTCCGTCTCTTACAATTATTGTAGTCGCCCCG
>JAUYTH010000323.1 GCA_030695165.1 Bacteroidales bacterium | reverse complement strand
CCGTCACGCTCGGTAAAGAGTGCAGATATATTTACCTCTTTTATGTTTAGCGGAAGGTTTACAAAACCCTCTGCTTCTCCCTCACTAAAGTCGTAGAGTTGCTGCTCCTCTTTTGAAATGGTAATATATCCTGCACCAAACTTCTCTATTATAACCATTTTATTGAGCAGAATATGGCCCATTAACCTCATCCTTTTTTGAGAAAACCCGCCAAAGACCTTGTGCTGGAGAGACTCTTTTTCTACACCTATTGCCAGAATATCGGATGCCATCTTAAAGGTGGCACTGTTAACTGAATTTGAAAAATTATTGGTATCTGTCATCATTCCAACATAGAGTGGGCTTGCTACAGAGATGTCAATCTTTGCAAACTCCTTCTCAATAGTCAATAAAAGCCAGTAAAGCAGTTCGCAGGTAGATGAGACCTCTGTATTTGAGATAACCAGATTAAAGTTTTCACTATCCGGTGAAGGGTGGTGATCTATGAGGACTCTCTTTGCCCCTGAATCCAGAATATGGACTTCAAGTTCGTCAACTCTTTGCAACTGATTAAAATCTAAAGCTATTATGAGATCGCTATTATCTGCAATAGAGATAACCTTTTGAGGTTCATTTTTGTAAATCAAGATTTTCTCCCTGTCATCCAGAAACTCAAGATAATCGGGATAATCGTTTGGTAGTGCTATTGTAGAGGCGACATCTTTAGACTGCAGGTAGTTTCTCAAAGCGACAACCGACCCAACAGCATCTCCGTCCGGGTTAGTATGACTGATAATTAGTATATTGCTGCTTGAGTATATTAATGTCTGAAACTCTTCTGCTTCCGATATATTTATGTATCCGTTCATATTAAAATAATTAGGACAAAAATAGGAAAATATATTGCGGGGTCTAAATATTTATTTTACTTTTGTGGAACTTATTGTGCAAAGCGCATATATCAGAGATAAAGAGAGATTAATATAAATTCTATAATAAACAATGAAAAAGATCTTAATAATTGTTGTAATGCCTTTAATTATAATTATTTTAGGCTATCTCATCTACCGCAGCGTTCAGCAACCGGTAATTTTTGAAAAACAGAGAAAAATAAGAGAAAGCGTTTGTATCGAAAGACTAAAGGATATCAGAACCCTGCAAGTTGCATACAAATCCAGATTCAACAAATTTACAAACGATATGGACTCTCTCATAGATTTCTACAAAAACGGAGAGATTACAATAGTTAGACAAATAGGTTCTATGGACGACTCTGTTGCTGTAGCACAGAAGAGAGTATTCCGTGACAGTATCAAGATCTCTGTTAAAGACACACTACTTAAAAGAGCTGGTTTTATTGTAGACTCTATTGCCTATATCCCATTCAGCGGCGGAAAGAAGATGGTTATGAAATCTATCATTGCTAAGGTGTCCGGAGTAGATGTTCCTCTTTTTGAGGCCGGTGCCCCATTTGACTATCTACTTCAGGGTCTTGAAAGACAACTTATTGTAAACTTAAATGCAGACAGAGACCTTCAGGGTCGTTACCCGGGTCTTAAAGTTGGTAGTATTGATGCACCAAATAACAATGCAGGTAACTGGGAATAAATATTATGCCTATTATTGTCAATAGTCAGCCTCAGCTGGGAAAGACAACTGATTACAGACTATCCATTCAAGCTGACTTGAATGGATTTTCTTTTTCGGTTACAGACGAAAAACAGAAGAGTCTTCTTTTCCTATACTCCTCCGAATTCTTAATGGATACAGAGGATATGGACTCTTATGTAAAGAAGTGCTCAGATCTCTTTGCCACCCTTCCCCTGTTGAGAAGTAAGTTCAGTAGAGTTAATGTTATCTATAACACCGAGAAGTACTCTGCAATTCCTGCCAAATTGCATAAAAAGGGCGAGGAGATTAAAGTACTTACCAAGATTCATAAGCTGGACGATCTGGACGAGATTAACACCGTTCGGGTTATCAAAGAGAATATGGTAGTTCTTTTTGCAGTAAACAGTACTTTTCTGAATATGGTAAAGGAGTACCAGCCTGATTTTAACCTATACCCCTCTATCTTCTGCCACCTTACCTATCTTCCTCTTTTTGAAGAGTACAATAAGATCTCCTTTAACTTTATCAAAGGGGTTGTCTCAATAACAGCAGCTGAGGGCGATAAGATAATCTACTGCAACTCATTCCCTGCTTTTCACTTCAATTCTGCCCTCTATTATCTCCTTCTGGCCCTTAAAGAGGTTCAGTTTAACCCCGAAACAACAACTGTTTATATCGGTGGCAATATACGTGACCTGGAGATTTTTGATATTGCAAAATACTTCTCTAAGATTAAATATTTCCGAAACCCGGAGATTCCACTCCCGGATCAGTTTACCGAATTAAAATACTCATCTCTTCTGTTTGAATTATAGTCTCGGTTGGGACTATTCAACTTAAATTTAGATAATATGAAAAAGAGCTCTCTTTTAATGGGCATAGTGCTAATGGCACTAGCTCTGCTTTTGTGTGGATGTGAAAAATCTACTACAGATGCTTACCCGTACACTTTCAAGTTTATTTCGGAAGAGTACAAGCCTCTTAACTATGTAGAAAACTCAGTAGTAAAAGGGCTTGCCCCGGATCTGCTTAAGGAGATCTGCAAAAAGATGAATATCCCGTTTGAGGTAGAGATTCTACCCTGGAGTGAAGGGTATGCTAAAACTCAGAGTACCTCTAACGCAGTTCTCTTTTCGACCGTCCTGAACTCTGCCAGAAAAGATCTTTTCAAATGGGCAGGGCCAATTGCCTCTCTGGATTGGTTTTTTTACAGCTCGCCTTCGTTTATGTACACAATTAACTCCCTGGATGACGCAAAGAAGAGCGGAATAAAGATTGGTGTAGTCAAAGACTACTCTATAGAACAATATCTTAAACAGGAGGGATTTACCAATTTTATATACTGCACAAATAATGTAAACGCTTTTGATAAGCTTCTCAAAGGAGAGATTGACCTCTACCCTTGCGACAAATTAACTGCAGAGGCTGCTCTTAAAACACTTAATAAAACCATCTACTCTGTCAGCAACAAACACACCATTCGCACAGATCTCCTCTACTTTGCCTTTAACAAGCAGGTTCCCGATGAGGTAGTTGGCGATTTTCAGCAGACAATAGATGCACTTAAGATAGACGGCACATTAAGAACTATCACTCAGGAGTACCTGAATTCACTCGACTCTCCGGGTATACTTCAGTTGTACACAGAGCAGTACCCTCCACTCACCTACCGCAACAGCAACGGAGAGATAACCGGTTTCGGGACAGATGTGGTCTTAGAGATTATGAAAAGAACCGGTCAACTTGAACCTATCAAGCTATCCAACTGGAGTAACGGATACGAACTGGCTCTAAACAACCCGAATGTATGTCTATTCACAATGGACCGTACCACTTTAAGGCAAAACCTCTTTCAATGGGTTGGCCCAATAGGAACCAATACTACCTGGTTCTACACCAAAGCCGGCTCCGGTGTTACCATAACATCTATTGATAATGCAAAGACACTATCCTCGGTTGGAACTGTAACCTCTTGGTTTTCGGATCAACATCTTAGGAGTCTCGGTTTTAACAACCTTGTCTCAAATTCAGACCCTAAGGTTATGGCAAAAAAACTGATGGATGGAGAGATAGCTGCATTTGTCTGCTCCGGCGTTACTTTCGGCGACATACTTAAGGAGATCGGATATCATTACAGCTCTGTGGTTCCGGCGTTCTCGCTTATGTCATCGGACTACTACATAGCTTTTTCTAAAAACACTCCTGTATCTGTTTTAACTAAGTGGCAAAACGCTCTTGAATCTGCAAAACAGGACGGAACTTACCAAGCTATCTATAAAAAATGGTTTCAATAAACAACTTGATTGATGAGAATTATCGGAGGTGAGCATAAAGGAAGGCAGATTCTTCCCCCAAAAGGTTTTTCGGCAAGACCAACTACAGATTTTGCCAAGGAGGGACTTTTCAACATATTGACAAATATGTACAATTTTGAGGAGTTGTCGCTGCTGGATCTCTTCTCCGGAACCGGAAGCATCAGTTTTGAGTTTGCCTCACGCGGATGCAAAAGCATCACAGCAGTTGAGATGAACTCACTCCATTACAACTTTATTAAAAACACCTCCGCAAAACTGGGAATAGAGGGGTTGCATATAATCAGGCATAACGTCTTTGATTTCCTGAACATCTGCCACCTCAAATATGATATAATATTTGCAGATCCTCCATATGATATTGAGGGACTTGCATCAATTCCCGATAAGGTTATCTCCAGGTCTCTGCTCAAAGAGGAGGGTCTCTTTATATTTGAGCACCCATCTTCCTTTCACTTCGATAAACACCCCAATTTTGTGAAGGAGAAAAAGTATGGAAATGTCCATTTCTCATTTTTTAGATAAAATTCGCTTATTTTTTTGCTTTCTTGAAAATAGTGACTATATTTGCAATCCCAAAAGGGAACAAGGTTTGGTAGTTCAGTTGGTTAGAATACATGCCTGTCACGCATGGGGTCGCG
>JAUYTH010000320.1 GCA_030695165.1 Bacteroidales bacterium | reverse complement strand
TCCATCCATTAGAGAATCTACGGATTGCCAAGACTTTTTTCCATAATTATAATATTTAGTTTTGTTAAGGATCCATCCATTAGAGAATCTACGGATTGCCAACTAGATTTTGGATTAAAAACGCGCAGTTTTAGTTTTTATTAAATAATTGGGGATTGATAAAACATTCAAATTTTTATAGTTATTTTTGTGTATTCGAGTCCAGTAACTCTATGAATCCATAATTTTTAACATTGAGTTGTATGCGGGAAATATTGATGATAGACGATAAGTTTTCTAAATGGTATCCTGTTCTGGAGAAGACTGCAAAGCAATATGATTTTAATTTGACAAACTCCCCGAGTGTGGAGGAGGGTTTGGAGAAGCTTAAGAACTATAAGGGTAGTATTGAGGCGGTTATTTTGGGGTTGTCTTTCACGACCGGGAAAATCCAGGGGAGGGAGGGGCTTTTGAAGATTAAGGAGATTGATAACTGTATTCCGGTTATAATTCTTACGGCAAAAACAGACGATTTTCAGCTTATATCTGAGTGCATACGGCTTGGGGCGTATGACTATTTCTCCAAACTGAACATCAACACGGGACTGCTCTTTTTGCACTTAGAGAATGCAATCCAGAGATCTGCACAGCAAAAGAAAATCCTCAACTTTGCAAAGACAGTTACAGATACCTATGCTTCAAAACCATTTTTCTATTTTACCACCAGGGATGATAATCCGGATAAAGGGTATTTTGGATATCGTCTCAATGCTGTTGCCTGTGCCTCTTTTGATAATAAACCTGAGGCAGAATATTTGTGTCAGCTGGCTACAGAGTGGCACTCAAACTTTCTGAATACATTAGCGTTTTATGATTCCGGGCTAACATTGCGGCTTCGTTATCTGTATAAACCGGGAGATGAATATATAGATCCTGTTCTTGTGGTTGAATTTAATGTCCTCTCTTACGAGCAGGCGATCTTTAAGTTTAACGAGATTCACAATGAGTTTGATCTCTTTATGCAGGCGAAAAAGGAATATGGTAAGACCATATATTACTTCTCTCCAATAACCGACGAAAATGACTTGAGAAATGTGTTGTTCCCTTTTAGCACCGAAACATTTGTACAGTTTATTCCAGTGTTCAATGAGTTCTCTCCCTCTTTTGCAAAAAGTGTCGGTTTTTCTTCGGAAAAACGAGATGAGGAGAAGAGGAACATAACGCTGCCATCTTTGCAGAAGCCGGAAATAAAACTTGATCGCTTTTGCGAGCAACTTTATCATCAGAAGACCAGGACTATGGTTGAGGTGGTGATATCTCCGGTAAAGTTGTCGAGGCAAGAGATAGACTATCTGCGGGATGTGTTTAACAACATCAGTTCATATTACTTTACAAACTTCGAAAAAGAGAATGCAAGCAGAATCATATCTGCATATCTGCACGCACCTTCGAAATGCTTTAATGTAGAGGTGTTTGAGGCGCAGGAGTCTAAAAGGATAGGGGAGAGTATGCTATCTGCAATTTCTGCTGCGTTCTTTGAAAGTGCAACTCACGTGAAGACCACGCCCGTAAAAATTAGCCATAAAGATATCTTAAAGAGGGAAGATGAGATAAAGGAGAGCCGGAACTGGAATTTCTTGTACTCGTTGAGCAATATTATCAATGTTTTTAAATTCCCTTACCCATATTCGCCCTCAATTCCAGGCATAAAATCGCATAATCCGGTGTATGGCTATATTCCGGACAATTTGAGTGATACGGGGATAAAATTAGGGGTGAAGAACAATGGGAACGGAGAGGTTCCAATAAGGATTAATGTAGAGGATCTGCGAAAACATCTTTATATACTTGGTCAGACGGGAACGGGGAAAACGACTGTCCTGTACTCGATGATAATGGACAGAATCAAGGCGGGCAAGGGTGTGTGTGTTATTGACCCTCACGGTGACTTGCATAATCAGCTGCTGGAGAACCTGCCAAAGAGCAGGCAGAAGGATGTGGTTCTGTTTGAACCGGGCAATGCCAATAATCAGATAAGGATTAATTTGCTTGAATATGAAGAGAATAACCCGCAAGAGAAGAGCTTTTTGATAGACGATCTGTTCAACTTTTTTCGGCAGGAGTATGATATTCAACAGACTATGGGGCCGGTTTTTGAGTTGTTTATGAAGAACTCTCTGCTGTTGTTGATGGATAATCCTAATAATTTGGGGACTATTGGTGATGTCGCTAAGATTTTCCAAAATACTGTTTTTAGGAAAGTGCTAATAGCTAAGTGTAAGGATCAGGATGTTATTGATTTTTGGGAGGAGACAGCTCAAAGACTTTCGGGAGATTATTCGCTTGCTAATTTTACACCGTATATTGTGAGTAAATTGAATCAGCTGCTTATCAATGAATATATCAAGCCTATTGTTGTAACTAAAAAGAGCAACATTAACTTCCGGGATATTATCGATAATGAGAAGATACTCCTGGTGTCGTTATCGAAAGGTAAGATCGGGAAAATCGGGGTAAATATTTTAGGTACAATTATTCTTTCAAGAATAATCAACGCAGCTCTTTCGCGCCAGAATATCCCCGAAAACAAACGGAAAGACTTTACGCTTTTTGTAGATGAGTTTCAGAATTTTATGTCACAATCTGTGATGTATGCTATGTCGGAAGCAAGAAAGTACCGTTTGAGCTTGGTGCTTGCAAATCAAACACTCGGCCAGCTGAATGAACGAATGAAAGCATCCATTTTAGGAAATGTAGGGAGTACAATATTCTTTAGACCGGGCATTAATGATGTAGATTATGTAATGCCCTATTTCTCACCCTACCTTACCAGAGAAAACATCCTCACACTGCCAAACTTTAAGTGTATCGGCCGTTTGCAGATAGATAACTCCCTCTCTTTGCCATTCATCTTTGACACCACCCCTCCCGAAAAGGTGACATCATCTAGTGCGAAGAAAAAATAGAACAAACGCCGCATATTTGCGGTAAATGTTTTGTATATTTACCGCATAAATGATTTGTAAAAATGGGGAAATACATTTACGAACATAAAAACTGGACAGACTTTACCTGGGATGAGAAAGCCATCAATGCTATTTTTGGTGAAGTTAGGTTGATGCAGGGTAAAATCATCGGGCAGATGAATGGTCTTGGGTTTGCTGCCAAAAAAGAGGCTACTCTTACCGCTCTAACTTTAGATGTAGTGAAATCATCCGAAATAGAAGGAGAATTACTGAATTATGAACAGGTACGCTCATCTATTGCAAGACGCTTAGGTATTAATACTGCAGGACTTGTGCCCAGTAGCCGTCATATAGAAGGCGTTGTAGAGATGATGCTTGATGCCACCCAACACTACAAGTTCCCTTTAACAGAAAAGCGTCTGTTTGGCTGGCACGCAGCTCTTTTTCCCACAGGATACAGCGGACCTTATCTAATAGAGGTGGGCAGATATCGTACAGGTGAAATAGAGGTAGTGTCAGGTGCAATGGGCAAAGAAAAAGTACACTACCAAGCCGTTAAACAAGAGTTTGTAAAAGCAGAAATGGACAAGTTCTTAGAGTGGTTCAACAGTGACAACAGACTAGATCCTGTTATAAAAGCAGCCATTGCTCACTTTTGGTTTATCATCATTCACCCCTTTGAAGATGGAAACGGTAGGATTGGTCGTGCTTTAACAGATATGTTGCTCGCCTGTGCCGAAAGTAGTGGCGAACGTTTTTATAGTATGTCCGGCCAGATATTAATAGAACGCAAACGCTATTACGAAATATTGCAAAAGGTACAACATAGCTCCGGTGACATTACAGAGTGGCTCGAATGGTTCTTGCATTGTCTAAAAAGTGCAATGCTTGCCACAGAAAACACAACACAAAGAATTTTACTTAAGGCCCAATTCTGGGAACGGAATGAACAAACTCCCATCAATGAACGACAACGCTTAATGCTTAATAAACTTTTTGACGGATTTGAAGGGAAACTGCAAACATCTAAATGGGCCAAAATTACCAAAACCTCTACTGATACTGCCTTACGAGATATTAAAGACCTCATAGAGAAAGGCATCTTAAAACAAACAGAATATGGCGGGCGAAAT
>JAUYTH010000303.1 GCA_030695165.1 Bacteroidales bacterium | reverse complement strand
GATTGTTCTATATGTGAGCGCAAACCGCTTTATGACTCAATATATGGATGCAACCACGGTAAAAAATAAACTTACCGACTTCCTCCATTTTTATCAGATGATAGACGTTCTCATTATTGACGACGTACACGAATTTGCAGGCAAAACCGGTACTCAGAATGCCTTTTTTCATATTTTCAGCCATCTTCACTCTGTGGGTAAACAACTTATCCTCACATCCGATAAAGCACCGGTAGATCTTCAGGATCTTGAAATGAGACTCCTCTCAAGATTTAAGTGGGGTCTTTTGGCAGAGCTGCTACCTCCGGACTATCCTACAAGGGTAGCAATTCTTAAAGCAAAGAGCTACAACGACGGAATAACACTGCCGGAAGAGGTGATCTCATTTATTGCATCCAGAGTATCAACAAATATTCGTGAGATTGAGGGCACCCTTATATCTCTTCTTGCTCAGGCTACACTTACAAATAAAAAAATTGGTCTGGATCTGGCAGAGAAACTTATAGAGAAACTGGTTACAAAAAATCTGCACGAGATTACCATAGACAAGATTCAAAAAGTTGTATGCGAATATTTCAAGATTGACTCAGAGCATTTCCTTAGCTCTTCGCGTAAAAGAGAGTTGGTACAGGCTCGTCAGATATCTATGTACCTTAGCAGAAACCACACTAAGAGCTCTCTTGCATCAATTGGTACTTTAACAGGTGGCAGAGACCACGCCACGGTTCTCCACGCCTACAACACTGTATGTGACCTTCTGGATACCGACAGATCTTTTCGTAAATACCTTTCCGAGATAGAGAAACAGCTTCACTCCAACTAATAAATTCAGCAATGGAGAGTTCAAAAATATTTTCAATATTTGATCAGATAACAAAAATCCCCAGAGAGAGCTCAAAAGAGCAAAAGATAATTGAGTTTCTCATAAATTTTGCAAAAGAGCGCTCCCTTGATTATAAGAGAGATGATGCCGGCAATGTGGTTATCCTAAAGCCAGCAACCAAGGGGATGGAAAACGCTCCCACAGTTGTATTGCAGAGCCACTCAGATATGGTATGCGAGAGAAACTCAAGCAGCAGCTTCAATTTTGAAACCGACCCTATTCAATATGTAACAGAG
>JAUYTH010000065.1 GCA_030695165.1 Bacteroidales bacterium | reverse complement strand
TCGAATCCATTTTGTAGGAGTATTCTATAAGCAACGTAACCCCTAAGACCTACAGCGCAATATATAATCACACGCTTATCCTTTGGAACCTCGTCAAATCTTTTGCGAAGGTCATCCACCGGAATATTTACTGCTCCGGTTATTGAGCCCAGTAAAAACTCCTCTTGTGTACGTACATCCAGAATAAAATCTTTCAATGGGTCAGATTTTACGACATCTCTCCAAGAGATAATTTTAACCCTCTCTCTTAGAATGTTATCTGCAACAAATCCCGCCATATTAACAGGGTCTTTTGCCGATGAGTATGGCGGAGCATATGCGTGCTCAATCTCCATTAAATCATAAATAGTCCCTTTTGCTTTAACTACCTGGGCAAACATCTCAATTCGCTTGTCGACTCCGTCAAAACCTACCACCTGTGCACCATACAGACGACCATCCACCGGAGAAAACTGAATCTTCACTGAGAGTGGGAGGGCATTTGGGTAGTAGCCTGCGTGAGAAGAGGAGTGAGTATAGGAGGCTATATACTCTATGCCCTCTCTCTTTAACCACCTTCCACTGGCACCGGTTGAGGCCACAGTAAGATCGAATACCTTTGCTATACCTGTCCCTATACTCCCTTCGTACTTGAATTTATTGCCATACACAATGTTATCTGCCACAATCCTTCCCTGTTTATTGGCAGGTCCTGCCAGAGGAATAAGTACCGGTTTGTTTATAACGGGATGAATAACCTCAACTGCATCTCCGAGAGCATAGATATCTGGATTAGAGGTCTGCATAAAGTCATTTACTTTGATACCTCCTGTTGTGCCAATTTCAAGTCCGGACTCTTTTGCAAGTTTTGTCTCAGGACGAACACCAATACTCCAAATTACCATCTCCCCTTCAAGAACCTTACCGCTCTTTAGCATAACCCCCACTTTATTTCCTCTCTCTTCAAACCTGTCAACCGCATCACTAAGGTGAAGCCCTATCCCTTTTGTTCTAAGTTCGGAGTGAATAATTGTGGCCATCGAGAGGTCCAGGTGAGACATCACCTGATCTGACATCTCTACTACATCTATCTCAAATCCAAGACTATGCAGATTCTCTGCCATCTCCAGTCCGATAAACCCTGCGCCTACAACTATTGCTCTCTTTACATCTTTAACAGTTACAAATTTTTTGATTTTATCCGTATCGGGGACATTTCTCAGGGTGAAGATATTGGGGTTGTTTATCCCCTCAATCTTTGGCTTAATGGGCTCTGCTCCCGGAGAGAGTATAAGTTTATCATAACTTTCGATATACCTGCTCCCCTTTTCAATGTTGAACACCTCTACACTCTTATCTTTAGGATTTATCCTCTCCACCTCAGATTTAACTCTTATATCGATATTGTAGCGGCTTCTAAACCCTTGTACTGTCTGCACAAAAAGAGCATCACGACTGGTAATTGTCTCCCCGATATAATATGGTAACCCACAATTAGCATAAGAGACATACTCTCCTCTCTCAAAGAGAATTATCTCTGCACTTTCGTCATTTCTTCTCAATCTGGCTGCAACAGTTGCACCCCCTGCAACTCCTCCGATAATCACATATTTCATTGTCTCGTTATTATTAGTTTGTCAATTAATTATAACCGCAAAGGAAGACATTTTTCTTCAAATGTCAAAATATTTTCTATTGGAAATTTGTTTATTATGAAATAATATTTATTTTTGCAAATGTTTAACATTAAATACCTAATATGATGAGAATTTTAAAAATGATATTCCCTCTTATTTTAGTTGTTGTAGCCGTGACCTCTTGCGGTGCAAGGGCCACAGAGAACAAAGATAAGCAGGCAGACGATTCGCAAAAGAGAGCTGTTATAACCCTATCTACAGATGAATTTGTGAAAAAGGTGGCAGATTTCAGATCAAATGCCCAAGAGTGGAAATACCTGGGAGATAAACCTGCAATAATAGATTTCTACGCAGATTGGTGTGTCTACTGTAAGAAGCTTACACCTATACTCGAAGAGCTGGCTAAAGAGTATGAAGGGAAAATATACATATATAAAATTGATACCGAAAAAGAGAGAGAGATAGCAGCGGCTTTTGGAATAAGGGCATTGCCTACACTCCTTTTTATACCAATGAATCAGGATCCTCAGATTGCTCAGGGAGCAGTTCCCAAAGATGAGCTTAAAAAAATTATTGACTCTCTGTTGTTAAAATAGTAAAAATGAAAAAGCTGTGCATAATAAGAGACATATGTCGCTCAATAAGTGATTTCGAGAACGAGTTTCAGAAAACACACAACCTTTGTCTTAACGAAGGTATGGTTTTGTGTTCTCTAAAGGAGGAGAGACTCTCATCGGGAGAGATAGCTAAGCAGATTAATCTTACCTGTTCAAATACATCAAAATTAATACGCTCCATTGAGGATAAAGGTCTTATAAAGAGAGTCCTTGGAGAGGAGGATAAGAGGCAGATGTATTTTTCATTAACTCAAAAGGGAATCTCAAAATTGACAGATATTGAGGAGGATAAAATATCACTTACCGGACCACTTTCAAGACTGGTCTAATAACAATTTAAAATTAAGGATATGTTTGTAGAGAATAATAGCAGATATAATTTTACAGAGACAGCCCAAAGACTCAATGATGCTGTTCTTGAAGGGGGGTGGAGCCTCCTTGCTGTACACGATTTGAAAGAGACACTACATAAAAAAGGGTTTGAAGTTCTCCCGGTAAAGGTTTTTGAGGTTTGCAAGGGGTCTCTTTCGGTGAAAATGTTAGAACGTGATAACGAAAGACTCTTTTCTAGTCTGATGCCCTGCAGGGTGTCGGTTTACGAAACATCCCAGGGTATCACAAAGATCTCCCGTCTCAATGCAGCAATAATGGCAAAGGAGTATGGAGGTATTGTTGAGGAGGTTATGGGAGCTGCCTTTGAGCAGATGGAGAAGATACTGGACCCATTAATTATTAAACAATAAGCGATGAAAGACTTTTTACTATTAAGCAAATCACCGAGTGATAAGTTAAGTTCAGCGGCACTACTTTTCATAAGAGTTGCAATAGGATTTCTGATGATTACCCACGGCTGGGGAAAGTTACAGAACTTTGAAGCAATGTCCACAGCATTTCCCGATCCTTTGGGGGTAGGAGTAAAAACCTCTCTTATATTGGCAATCGGAGCTGAGTTTTTTGCATCTATTTTTGTAATATTGGGACTACTCACCAGATTATCTCTTATCCCATTGATGTTTACTATGGGGATGGCCTTTTTTGTAATTCACGCAAATGATCCGCTGAAATCAAAAGAGCTTGCCCTTGTATATCTTGTAACATACATTTTCCTCTTCATTAAAGGAGGGGGTAAGTTCTCTCTGGATAGCCTTCTTCTTAGAAAGCTATTTAAAAACTAAACCCACTCTTCACTTAAAATTTCACCTCTGAGGGACATTACCATTGCTTTCAGAGGTATATTTCTTTTAGCTCTCTCCCTGGCGAGCTTTGCCATCTGAATGAGACCTCCGCAGCAGGGAACCTCCATCATTAAAACAGTAATGGTATTAAGCTTAGCCTCATCAATCATTAGTGTGAGCTTATCTATATAACTTTGTGTATTGGAGTCAAGTTTTGGGCAAGCTATTGCAAGGCTCTTGTTCTTAAGAAATGTACTGTGAAATGATCCGTGGCTGAACGAAGAGCAGTCCGATGCAAGCAAAAGGTCGGAACCTTTGAGAAATCCAGCCATCGGGCTTAAGAGATGTAACTGTACCGGCCATTGCTGTAGCTCTGATTTCCCATATGAGAAGCTCTCGGAATCTTCTGCAGGAGTTCTCTTAAGTAGCGGAGTAACATTGACTGCAGATGGTTTTGCCGTTCTGAAATCCTGTTCCATTGAGCCGGGGCAACCGCAAGCAAGTTTTGGTTCGCTCTCAGCCTTTTTAACTTCACCCCCAATTTTTGAAAGATCCAAAGCTATCCCTTTTTTTGAGCACCACTCAACACCCTCATTGTACCACTCAAACTCTGAGTGATCTTTAAGGTGTTTAAGGTGTGCAAGAATCACCTTTTCGCCTTTTGGAGAGATTCTCTCCATAACTGCACTCTCGTTATACGGCTCTGTCTCCTTCTCGATAAGCTCAATTGCTCCAACCGGACACTCACCTATGCAGGCACCCAATCCATCACAGTAGAGGTCACTAATCATTACTGCTTTTCCGTTTATAAGCTGGAGAGCACCTTCGTGACACCCCTCAACGCAGTTTCCGCAGCCATTGCAAACATCTTCATCTATTTTTATAACAGTTCTTTTCATCTCTTCTTTCTTGAAAGGTTAATATTTGATTTATGGTGCAAAAGTAGCAGAGTAGTGAGATAAAAAATGTAACAATTGATACACTCGGTATTTTTTATATTCGGTATGGATTTTGTAGGTAATTAATATTCACACAGAATTTAATCCAAAAATGAAACATTTTATATCCGGAATATTTACACTTTTTACAATCTCCTGCTCAACGGCATATATGGCACTGGATTCCGTTCAAGAGTTTGACATAGAAAAATATATGGGTAAATGGTATGAAATATACAGGCTTCCTAACTCATTCGAAGAGGGACTCGAAGATATAACAGCAAACTATGAGCTTAAAGATGACGGCACAGTTATAGTAACAAATGAAGGCCGTCTTAAGGAGGACAACAGCAGAATAAAGCAGGCAAAAGGTAAAGCCTGGATACCGGATCCTAAGGAGCCGTCAAAATTAAAAGTAAGTTTCTTCTGGCCCTTTGCCGGTGACTACTGGGTTTTAAAAATTGATGCAGACTATACCAATGCACTGGTAGGTGACCCATCCGGGAAGTATCTCTGGATTCTATCCAGAGAGAGAAAGCCGGACCAAAAGGCTATTAATGAATTGAAAGATTACGCCTCAGATCTTGGATTTGACGTTGAAAGTATGGTCAGCGGTCAGGTCTATTAGTTTGTCATCTGCAATATTAGGGATTGTAACCTTAAGCAGAGGCGTTCGTTCCATCTCTCTCTTAATTGCAAATATTGCTGCTTCATTTCGAGCCCACGCCCGGCGTGATATTCCGTTATTTACATCCCAGTGAAGCATATCTTTAATTCTCCTTTCAGACTCATCGCTCCCATCTATTACCATCCCGAAACCGCCGTTTATAACCTCTCCCCAGCCGACTCCGCCGCCATTATGAATGGATACCCAGGTGGCTCCCCGGAAAGAGTCGCCAATAACATTGTGAATTGCCATATCTGCTGTAAAGCTTGATCCGTCATAGATATTTGAGGTCTCCCTGTATGGAGAGTCTGTTCCGGAAACGTCGTGGTGGTCACGACCGAGTACAATTGGGGCAGATACTCTTCCCTCCTTAATGGCCCTGTTCATTGCCAAAGCTATCTCAACTCTGCCCTGTGAATCTGCATATAGTATTCTTGCCTTAGAACCTACCACAAGTTTGTTTGCGCCAGCCTCCTTAATCCAGTGAATGTTGTCTGCCATCTGAGATTTAATCTCAGATGGAGCATCTTCCATTATCCTCTCCAGAACCTTTGCAGCAATTAGGTCACTCTGGGCAAGATCCTCCTCTTTTGATGAGGTACATACCCATCTGTAAGGGCCAAATCCATAGTCAAAGAAGAGAGGCCCCATTATGTCCTGAACATAAGATGGATACCTGAAGCGACCATCCTCGAGCACGATATCTGCTCCGGCCCTTGAAGCCTCCAGCAGAAATGCATTTCCGTAATCAAAAAAGTACATCCCTCTTGATGCCAAAGTGTTTATTGCATTGGCATGACGGCGAAGCGTTTCCTGAACCTCATCCTTGAACCTTTGGGGCTCTTCTGCCATCAATCTATTGGACTCTTCAAAGCTTATACCGGCAGGGTAGTACCCTCCTGACCAAGGATTGTGAAGCGATGTCTGGTCACTCCCTAAATCCGGAACTACTCCAGACTCTATAAACTTCTCCCACAAATCTACAATATTTCCCTGGTAGGCAAGAGAGACTGCCTCCTTTAATTCACGAGCCTTTACTACACGTTTGATGAGCAGATCCAGATCGGTATAAACCTCATCTACCCAGCCTTGTGAGTGTCTTGTATGGACTGCTTTAGGATTTATCTCTGCAACAACCCCAATTACTCCTGCTATTACAGCCGCTTTTGGCTGTGCACCCGACATTCCTCCCAAGCCGGAGCTTACAAAGATTTTACCGCGAATATCTTCATTAGCGCGGTTTCCCTTCATCCTTGCTGCATTAAGTACTGTAATGGTTGTCCCGTGAACAATACCCTGAGGCCCGATATACATAAAAGAACCTGCAGTCATCTGTCCATATTGAGATACTCCCAAAGCATTGAATTTCTCCCAATGGTCTTTATCTGAGTAGTTTGGAATAACCATTCCGTTAGTTACTACAACTCTGGGTGCATCTTTATGTGATGGAAAGAGTCCCATCGGGTGGCCGGAGTAGAGTACAAGTGTCTGCTCATCCGTCATCTCGGCAAGATATTTCATTGTCAGAAGATATTGAGCCCAGTTCTGAAATACTGCTCCGTTACCTCCGTAAGTAATTAGTTCGTGAGGATGTTGGGCTACCGCATAATCCAGGTTATTACTTAGCATAAGCATAATTGCGGCCGCCTGAACAGATTTGTGAGGGTACTCATAAATAGACCTCGCCTCTATCTTATATGTAGGACGATACCGGTACATATATATCCTTCCGTAATCTGCAAGCTCTTTTGCAAACTCGGGAGCAAGAACCTCGTGCATCTCTTGAGGAAAGTAACGTAATGCATTCCTGAGTGCAAGCTTCTTCTCCTGAAGATTGAGAATATCTTTTCTCTTGGGGGCGTGATTTACCTGATTTTCCCACTCTCTTACCGGAGGAATCCTCTCTGGAATTCCTGCAAGGATCTCTCGTTTAAACGAATCTATAGACATAATTGCATTATAATTAGAGGGGTGCAAATTTAATAAAAAAAGTGTGAAAAATTGTCGAATATCAAAAAAATGACTACTTTTGCAGCCCAACAAAAGGAGGTGTGTACGATATGATCATAGTGCCAATCAAAGAGGGTGAAAACATCGAAAGAGCGCTTAAAAAATTTAAGCGTAAGTTCGAAAAGACTGGAACCATCCGAGAACTTAGAAGTAGAAAGACATTCGTTAAGAGTTCCGTAAAGAGACGCGACGAGGTTAAAAAAGCAGTATATGTTCAAAATCTGCGTCTGAACGAAGAGTAGTCTCATAATATATCAGAAGCGTAATAATGATACTTTGTTTTATAACAAAGTGTCATTTTTTTTTATTATATTAGATGCGGATTATGAGATCGAACGAGTCATTTATTGAACACTTGAGAGTGCAAAAAAGATACTCTCCCAGAACTCTGGATATCTACTCAGAGAGTATCAACGAACTCTATAGCTTCATCTCGCCTCAAGAGGGAGAGATTGAAGAGAGTCTGCTGGTACCTTCACAAATCAGGGCTTTTATTGTTGCCTCTCTTAAAAGGGGACTCTCTCCAAGAACAGTTAATCTGAAACTATCTGCAATAAGCAGTTACTGCAATTTTCTTGTAAAGCAGGGCACTCTTAACGTCAATCCTGTTAGGCGAATCCAACGCCCAAAAGAGGAGAAGAGGTTGCCGGAGTTTTACACAACTGCGGCAATGGAGGGCTATTTTTTAAAAGAGGTTGCAACAGATGATCTTTTTGCAATCAGAGATAAAGTTATTGTCTCTACCCTTTACTGTACAGGTATGAGAAGGGCAGAACTTGCAACTCTTAAAATTTCGGATTGGGATAAATCCCGTTCACTCTTTCGGGTTACCGGTAAGGGAGATAAAACCAGAGAGGTTCCCATTCCGGACTCTCTCTCAAAAGAGTTGTCGGCCTATCTTCTATTGATGAAAGAGTATTACACGGAAAACAGAGAGAAGAGGCTTTTTTTAACCGATACGGGAGAACCAATGTATCTCTCATTTGTTAATAAAATAGTGAAGAGGGAACTTACCGGAAACGAAGGCTTTTCCGGAAAGAGGAGCCCTCATATGTTGAGGCACTCATTTGCAACACACCTGCTTAATAATGGAGCAGATCTTAATAGCATAAAGGAGGCTCTTGGTCACTCATCATTGGCAGCAACTCAGATTTACACACATAATTCGTTTGAAAATCTAAAGAAAACATTTCTAACCGCTCATCCGAGAGCAAAAAAAGGAGGTTAATATGGACATCAGAATTCAGTCACTTAAGTTTGATGCAGACACAAAACTGATCACATTTATCGAGAAGAAGCTTGCTAAGCTTCCTAAATACTACGATGAAATTCGCAGTATTGAGGTTAACCTTAGCTTATTGCCGGATTTTGAAAACAAGAAGGTTCAGTTTAAGATTTTTATACCGGGCAACGACCTGGTAGTTGAGCGCCACTCTTCAAGATTTGAAGATGCAGTGGTAGATTGCATAAGTGTCCTGAAAGATCTGCTTGTAAAAGTTAAAGAGAAAAAGAGAGAGATTTAATAATCTATAAAAACATCTCCAGAAACTCCTCTTCGGTTATATTACTAAAATAATCGGAGAGGTTTATTCTTTTAATCTTTGAATACCCGAGTACTCCTTAGTAGCCAGATTCCATTGCGGGTCTGTTGTGTGATCAATTATATAATAGATAGAATTTACTTTTTTGTTATGCTCCTGATGACTCTTGAATCTGCAATTTTATAGAACAGATATCCTGCAATATATCCGAAAAGTGCTCCGAATATTATATCCGAAGGGAAATGCCGGCCAACGTATACTCTGCTGTATGAGACCAGAAAAGCCCAGAAAAAGATAGCAATGGTATACCTCCTGTTTCGAAAGAATAGAGAGGTTATTGTTGCAAGTCCAAATACATTTGCCGCGTGGCTTGAGACAAATCCATACAGCCCGCCCTTGCCATCCAGAAGCCTTATTACACCCTCCAGTGAGGTGTCGTGACCTGGTCGAACTCTTTGGAAAAGATCCTTGATTAAACTGCTGCCAATATCGGTTAATGCAAATGTTGCCACAGCCGCTAAAACTATAGAGAGGGCATAGAGTGGTGTTTTATCCTTAAAGCCATAACGGTATATAATAAAAGCCAAAATTGCAAGATATAGAGGTATCCAGGGTGCCCTTGCAGTTAAGAGCAACATCACGCTATCTAAAACGGGGAAATTTTGCCCATTTATAAAGATTAAAAGTGAGCGATCAATTTCGAGTAACCATTCCATATAGAACTATATTAGCTGTTTAGCATATCCCAGAGAGTATCTGTCAGTTTTTCTAGACCCTTCCCTGTATAAGATGAGATAAATATATGAGGAATTTTGCGGGGCAGATGCTTTTTGAGCATACCCTCTAACTCCTGGTCAAGGAGATCTGCCTTTGTTATTGCAAGAAGCCTATCTTTATCCAGAAGCTCGGGATTGAACATCTTTAACTCTTTAAGCAGAATCTTATACTCTTGGGAGATATCTTTGCTATCTGCAGGAATCATAAAGAGCAACATAGAGTTTCTCTCAATATGCTTGAGGAATCTTAATCCAAGACCCTTCCCCTCGTGTGCTCCCTCAATAATGCCGGGGATATCTGCCATTACAAAAGATTTGTGGTCGCGGCACTCAACAATTCCAAGGTTTGGCTCTAGTGTTGTGAAGGGGTAGTCTGCAATTTTTGGCTTTGCTGCAGATATCTTTGAGAGAAGGGTAGATTTTCCTGCATTGGGAAATCCAACCAGTCCTACATCTGCCAACACCTTTAGTTCCAGTATATACCAATTCTCTGAGCCCTCTTCGCCCGGTTGTGAAAATCTTGGGGTCTGGTTTGTTGCGCTCTTGAAGAAGGCATTTCCCATTCCTCCCCGGCCTCCTTTAGCCAGAACAACCTCCTCACCGTTAGTTGTAATCTCAAAAAGAACTTCACCTGTGTCTGCAATCTTAGCAACGGTACCTAGCGGTACATCAAGATAGATATCGCTTCCGTCGGCTCCGTGGCAAAGTGCACCGCTTCCGCGACCACCGTGGTCTGCCCTGACGTGTTTTCTGTATTTAAGGTGAATAAGCGTCCAAAACTGAGAGTTTCCCCTAAGTATCACGTTACCGCCTCTTCCTCCGTCTCCCCCGTCGGGTCCCCCTTTGGGAATAAACTTTTCCCTCCTAAGGTGTACCGACCCCTTGCCTCCGTTACCCGAAGCGCAAAAGATCCTTACATAATCTACAAAATTGGAATTACTCATTTTTTATACTCTCCATTATTTGGCAAATATTGTTAAAAATATCCTCAACGGGGAGATCCCCCTTGATTGGAAAATATTTACCTCTCTCTTTATAATATGCGATAAGTGGTTCTGTCTTTTTGTGGTAAGTCTGAATCCTGCAAAGGATTGTATCTATTGAGGAGTCATCTGTTCTACCCTCTATCTCGGCTCTTTTGTGGATCCTCTCAACTATCAGAGAGTCATCTACCTCAAGAGAGAGAACGGCATTGACACTCCTTTTTTTATGAAATTGCAAAAGTTGGTCAAATGCTTTTGCCTGGCTTATGGTTCTTGGAAACCCATCAAAAATGAACCCCATAACAGATGAGTCAGCTTCACATATAACTTTGCGAATCATCTCAAGCACTATAGAGTCATCTACAAACCCCCCCTTCTCAATTATGCTCTTTGCTATAACTCCTGTTTCGCTATTTTTTTCAATCTCATCCCTTAGCAGCTGACCGGTTGAAATATGTTTCAACTTGTATTTCTCAACCAGTAATGAAGATTGGGTACCCTTACCGGCACCCGGAGGGCCAAATATTATGTAATACTTCATCCGGTGATATCTGATTCATCCAGTACATAAATATCTTTATACTGCCTGCCCAGTTCGTTGTAATCAAGACCATATCCAACAATAAAATCGTTTGGTATCGACATTGCGACATAGTCAATTTTAAGATCTTTTTTATATGCATCCGGTTTTAAAAGAAGGGTGCAGAATTTTATAACAGAGGCTCCTCTCTCTTTGAGAATTGCGTGCAGATCTACAATCGTATTCCCGGTATCAACGATATCTTCAATCACAATCACCTCCCTGCCCATAACAGGAGTTGCAAGTCCCAGAATCTCCTTGATCTCACCGGTAGTTTCTGTACCGCTGTAGGATGAGAGCTTTATAAAGGATACCTCGCACGGGAACTCAATTTTTTTGAGTAAATCTGCAGCAAACATA
>JAUYTH010000297.1 GCA_030695165.1 Bacteroidales bacterium | reverse complement strand
ACTTAAGAGGCAGTTAAACCCTCATTTTCTTTTTAACAGCCTTAATGTGCTGGATTTTCTAATTTATACTAACCAGGAGAGAGCAAGTGATTTTGTAAGAAAGCTCTCTTCACTTTATAGATATCTTCTTAATACAGAAGATGTAAAAAGTGTTCCGCTTAAGGATGAACTTGATTTTGTCCTTCTATACTACAGCTTGATGAAGGAGCGTTTTTCTGATGGTTTAGAACTTATGCTTAATGTTGAACCACAATTGCTTAGCCACCATATTGTACCTGGTAGTCTTCAGTTACTGGCAGAGAATGCGACAAAGCACAATATAGTCTGTAAGGAGAAACCACTTTTAATAGAGATATTTACTGAACAATACTGTATTGTTGTTCGAAATAATATCAATCTAAAAATCAACGTAATAGATTCAGGAGGAATTGGATTAAAGAATATAAAGGGTCAATATAAACTGCTTTTTAAAAAAGATATCAAGTTAAATGTAGACGAGAACTATTTTTGTGTTAAGATCCCTTTAATTGAGATATGAAGAGAATACTAATTCTGGAAGATGAGGTTCCTGCTCAACTGCAGATTAAAAGACTCATAGAGAAACACTATCCGGACTTCATTATTTTGGAGGTTCTTGGATCAGTCATATCTGCAGCCAAATGGCTGCAGAATAACAGTGTAGACATTATTTTTATGGATGTAGAGCTCTCAGACGGCATCTGTTTTGAACTCTTTAATATGGTTAATGTTGAAGCAAATGTTATAATCACAACTGCATATGAGAGTTATGCACTAAAGGCTTTTAGAGTTAATAGCATTGACTACCTTCTTAAACCTATCGAGAGCGAATCTTTTGTAAAGGCAGTTGAAAAATGTTCAGTTAAGAGAGATAACATCCAGTTTGATAAGGATGTTTTAAGTAAGCTTATGAACTCTTCAAAAATCTTTAAGCAAAGATTCGCTGTCAAACTTGGTCCCCGTATTATCGTTGTTAACATTACTGAAATTGCATATTTCTATGCCGAGAATAAGTCTACATTTATTGTCACTTCCGATAAAAGAGAGTACCTTTCAGATCTAAGCCTTGAGTCTATTGAAGAACAATTAAACCCATCTCTCTTTTTTAAACTTTCAAGGGCTTGTATAGCAAGTATCTCCTCTATTGACTCAATATCAAGGCACTTTAACTCAAGATTAAAGGTTAGGCTAAAGCCTAACTATAAAGATGAGATACTTGTAAGCCGAATCAGGGTACCGCAGTTCCTTGACTGGTTAGAGGGTATAAACGCTAATTAATCTTTTGTTGATATTTACATCTTCAGGTATTGTTTTCTTAATTTCATCCTTAAAAAAACAGAGTTCATCGGATTTGTCCCTTTTTTTGTAACATTTTCATATACTTTTATAGGAAAGTAAAAAATAATGAAACAAAAAAGGATGTCATTCTGGGATATCTGGAATATGAGTTTCGGATTTCTTGGTATTCAATTCGGTTTTGCATTGCAAAATGCAAATGCAAGCCGGATTCTTCAATCATTTGGCGCTGATGTAGAGCATCTTTCCTGGTTCTGGATTGCTGCACCTTTAACAGGAATGATTGTTCAGCCAATAATAGGGCACTATAGTGACAACACCTGGACCCGGTTAGGAAGAAGAAAGCCCTATTTCCTTTTTGGAGCAATCTTTACCTCTCTGGCTTTGATATTTATGCCTAACTCTTCATTGCTTGCACACCTGATTCCTCCTATGCTTGTTGGCGCAGGTATGCTGATGATAATGGATGCTTCAATTAATGTGGCAATGGAACCATTTCGCGCACTTGTAGCAGATCTTCTACCCTCAGACCAGAGAACACTTGGGTTCTCAATCCAGACATTTCTGATTGGAATTGGAGCAGTAATTGGTTCCTGGTTACCCTTTGTATTAGCTGAATGGATTGGAGTAGACAAAGGGGCAGCTCCTGGAGAGGTCCCGGACAACGTTACCCTCTCCTTCTATTTTGGAGCTGCAGTTCTGATTCTCTCAATTATCTGGACAGTTATAAGAACAAAGGAGTATCCTCCTGAGGTCAGTTCAGATGGAAAAATCGCGGTAAAAAAAGCTGGCTTCTCGGAGATTTTTAGAGATTTTGCAAAGATGCCAAAGACAATGAAACAGCTTGGTATTGTCCAGTTTTTCTCGTGGTTTGCACTTTTTTCAATGTGGGTTTTTACAACCCCGGCTGTTGCAGTTCATATATATGGTGCAGGAATTGATGATACATCATCTCCTCTTTATCAGGATGCAGGCAACTGGGTTGGTGTGATTTTTGGAATTTACAATGGAGTTGCTGCTCTCTATGCTCTGCTTCTTCCTGCAATTGCAAAACAGATCGGAAGGAAATTAACTCACTCTATCTCATTGTCTATGGGAGGGTTGAGCCTGATAGCATTCTATTTTATCAGTGATCCTTTAATGCTGATTATCCCTATGATTGGAATTGGAATGGCCTGGGGAAGCATTCTGGCAATGCCATATGCTATACTTGCTGGATCTATCCCGGCACACAAAATGGGAATTTATATGGGGATCTTCAATTTCTTCATAACTATTCCACAAATAATTAATGGTATAATCGGAGGTCCAATTGTAAAGAGATTATATGATTCGCAGGCGATTTATGCAATTGTATTTGCCGGGATATGCCTTATTATTGCTTCGGTGTCTGTTGTTTTTGTCGAAGACAAGGACGACAGGTTTAATATATCTATTTTCAAAAAAAGAATAATTAAAATTACTTAAACTCATTTTTATGAAGCGATTTATTTTATTGATATCTGCTATCCTGATTACTTTGGGGTCAGATATTAATGCTCAGCAAAGAGTAACCTTTACCGGTACTGTTGTTGATGCAAATAGTATCCCCCTGACAGGGGTTGCCATAATCGAGAAGGGTACTATGAATGGGGTGGAGTCAGATATCAACGGGAAGTTTACAATTACCGTTTCATCTCCATCCTCCTTGTTGGTAGTTGCCTATATGGGCTATGTCAACAGAGAGATTACAGCATCTGAGTCCGCTACAATCATTTTACAAGAGGATTCAAAGTTCCTTAGTGAAATTGTTGTAATTGGTTACGGACAAGTTCGAAAAGAGGATGTTACAGGAGCTGTTGTTGCCATCAAACCTGAGCTGCTTAACAGAGGAACAGTTACATCTCCTCAAGAGCTCTTGATCGGTAAAGTTGCAGGTGTTCAGATTACACCCGGTGATGGCGCCCCCGGGTCTGGAGCAACAATCAGAATAAGGGGAGGAGCCTCTTTAAGGGCCAGTAATGACCCTCTTATAGTTATAGATGGAGTTCCTGTCTCTAATGACGCTGCACCTGGTATGAGAAATGGATTAGCATCCATTAATCCATCCGATATTGAGACCTTTACAATTCTTAAGGATGCTTCGGCTACTGCAATTTACGGAGCGCGTGCTTCAAACGGAGTTATTATTATAACAACTAAAAAGGGGACAAATAAATTCAAAGTTGAATACAACTCTTCGTATTCTGCAAACCAGAATATCAAAACCATTAACTCTCTGTCTGCAGATGTATTTAAGCAGAAAATCGGGTTGGCTTACCCCGTTTCAACTTCGGTAGGAACGGCAGCAGCAGCGCTGTTTGGAACTTATAGCACAGACTGGCAAAAAGAGATTTATCAGATAGGATTGACAACAGACCAGAATCTTGCAGTTTCCGGTACCTATAAAGCATTGCCTTATCGCATCTCAATTGGCTATAATAATCAGAGAGGTACGCTTAAGACATCAGGTTTTGAGAGAATTACAGCAGGAGTTAACATCTCACCAAGTTTTCTTGATGATCATCTTAAAGTTAATGCAAACATAAAAGGTGTGATAAATAACAATGACTTTGCAGATGGAGGTGCTGTAGGTGCTGCTGCATTTTTCGACCCGACAAAGCCTGTTTACAATTTCACTAACGGAGTTGTGAACAGAGAGCTTTTTAACGGGTATTTTAACTGGGGCACACGACAACTTCCAAATACCCTAAGTGGGACTAATCCACTTTCCCTTTTGTATGATAAATTTGATAATGCAACTACAAAAAGAGGAGTTGGTAATATTGAGTTCAATTACAAAATGCATTTTCTTCCTGAACTTAGAGCTAATCTGAACTTGGGTTTTGATATTGCAGAGGGAAGTGGTGATAAAGGTGTAAAACAAAATTCGTTTCAGGCTTGGAAAGACGTTGAGTTCAAAGGTATCGGAAGAATGGAAAAGTGGAAAAATCAGAGAAGAAACAGTGTACTTGACTTCTATATGAATTACTCAAAGGAGCTAGAATCAATCAGCTCAAGAGTTGATGTAATGGGTGGATACTCCTGGCAACATTTCTACTCAGAAGATTATAACAAGAATATGTCAAATCATATTTTAATTCCTGTAATAAAAGATGAAAAGACATTTGCTACCGAGAACTATCTTCTATCTTTTTATGGTCGTGTTAATTATTCACTATTAGATAAATATCTGATAACGGCAACATTAAGGAATGATGCATCATCCAGATTCTCGCCGGATACACGTTGGGGACTCTTCCCATCTGTTGCACTTGCCTGGCATATTAATAAAGAGTCGTTTATGCAGGATATCAAAGGGTTATCCGATCTTAAGCTTAGGGTAAGTTATGGTGTTACCGGTCAACAAGATCTTCAGATGAATGATTATCCCTACATTGCTTTATATAATAAATCGACAGTCTATTCCAACTATATGTTCGGGAATGTTTTCTATCCGCTTTTAAAGCCAACAGGATATGATGAAGCTATTAAATGGGAAGAGACATCTACAACCAATATTGGCTTGGATTTTGGGTTCCTTAAAAACCGCATTACCTCATCTCTGGATTTATACTATAAAGAGACAAAAGATCTTTTGAACGAGATTGATGTGGCTGCAGGTACTAATTTTGCCAACAGAATTATAACTAACATAGGAAATCTCGAAAACAGAGGTGTAGAGTTTAACATCAATGCAGTAGCTATAGATAACAGCGATTTTGTATGGCAGGTTGGTTTTAATGGAACTTGGAGCGAGACAAAAATTACAAAGCTAACAGCAAATAACAATCCCGATTACGTAGGTATAGCAGTTGGGGGAATTGGTATAGGTACAGGGGGTAATATTCAGATGCATAGTGTCGGGCACGCTCCTCACACGTTCTATACATATCAGCAAGTGTATGATATCGACGGAAATCCTATTCAAAACCTTGTAGTAGACAGAAACAAGGATGGCAGTATTACAGAGGCGGACAGATATCTTACCGACCTTAGTCCATCACCCAAATGGTATTTTGGTTTTAGCAATATGTTTACTTACAAAAAATTTGATTTAGGCTTTAATCTCAGGGCAAATGTCGGAAACTTTATGTTTAATGAGTTTGCTGCAGGTAACTCTACAATTTCAAATTTTTCAAATCAGGGTTTTCTGACAAATATGGTTGATGTTGTTGACAGAACAGGTTTTACCAGAACCAATATGCCACAACAACTTTTCTCGGATTACTTTATTGAAGATGCCTCTTTCATAAAAATGGATAACCTTACAATGGGATACAATTTTGACCGCCTATTTTCAGAGAATTTGAAGGGGAGAGTGGCGTTTTCAGTTCAAAATGTTTTTACTGTAACTAACTACTCCGGGCTGGATCCTGAAGGATGGGGTATAGACAAAAATATTTGGCCAAGGCCAAGAATATTCACCCTTGGTTTGAATTTAACTTTCTAACGCAGATAAGTCATGAAAAATAATAAAATATTATCAATAATAGTGATTCTCTCTTTTGTAACCACATCCTGC
>JAUYTH010000293.1 GCA_030695165.1 Bacteroidales bacterium | reverse complement strand
AGATTGAGAGTAAGATTAAAGCCATAGAGGGTGAGATTGCCTCTCTTAAAAGGGAGTTTCTGGATAAGAGCGCAAATTCACTTGCAGCGCTTTGGCTTATGGAAGATATGCTCATCAGGAGCGAGATTGCCCCGCAGGATCTTATCCCTTATATGCAAAAGGTTAATGTTAAAAAATACGGCGACCACTATTTCTACAAAGCTGTAAAAGACCGTATTGACGGGTCGTTTGCATCTGCAGTAGGGAAGCAGTGCCCTCCGATTGTTACCAGGAACACGCCCGATGGCTCTGAGTTTAATATAGAGAGCCTTAGAGGCAAGTATCTCATAATCGACTTCTGGGGCACCTGGTGCGGCCCTTGTGTTGCCGGGATTCCACATATGAAGGCGTTTCTGGAGAAGCACAAAGATAGACTGGAGCTGCTGGGCATCTCAAACGACAGAAGTGTAGATGTGTGGAAAACATTCATCACAAGAAATGAGATGAAATATCCAAACATACTATGTGGAAAAGGTGAGGAGGATTTTGTCTCAAAATTCAACGTTCAGGGATTTCCCACCAAAATTCTCATTAGCCCCGAGGGAAAAATTCTCTTTAGAGATTCCGGGGAGAAGGAAGATTTCTATGCTAAAATTGAGAAGTTAATGGGTTTATAATTATCTTCATAAACTAAATAATAAATAAAGAACATTTATACAAGATGAATAAAAAAATTACGCGATCTCTTCTGGCTCTTTTACTGATAGTTGCTATTAGTCCCGCAGCTATTACAGCTCAACAAAAGACAATTGTAGTAAGCGGCAGTGTACAGTTTGATGTACCCGGAGCAAAAATGCAGATATTTACAGGAAGTGGGCCGGATAAAAGGGTGCTTGCAGAGTTTGATATTGATGAAAACAGAAGATTCAGACAAGAGATCAAAGTTGACCAACCGGGAGTACTCTCTTTTGACTGCAAAAAAACGGAGTTATTAAACTTTTGGGCAGAGGATGAGAGTGTTGAGTTAAACTACAGAGGGGCAGATACAGCAAAAGTGAAGAGCACCTCCTTTACAGCAATAAAGGGTGGTCCCAAAAATGATTTAATGAACCTTATTAACCATAATATCTTCCTTAACAGACAGATGTCCAACTCTACATCTGCAGTTTTAAAGGGTATCGTTTATACAAGTCCTGCAGAGAGAGATAAAGCTACAAGGGCAATTTCAGATCTAAACACTCAGGATTTGAAGGAGAGGATGGTTTATCTCTCGGAGTTATTTCCTGAGACAACAAGTATTGTTGCTGTTTTAAACTACTTTAACTACCAGAGGGATAGAGATATTATTGATAAGATTTCCGCAAAGATCTATGCTATTTACCCAAACTATCCTCCGCTGGATAAGTTCTATAAAACAAAGGAGGAGGCAGCAGAGAGAACAAGAAAGATGGCAATAGGGGCAACTGCTCCGGAGTTCGCTTTTCCTACACCGGATGGTAAATTGCTAGGGCCAAAAGATTATAGAGGAAAGACTCTTATTATAGATTTTTGGGCATCCTGGTGCGGCCCTTGTATTGCAGAGATTCCCCATCTTAAAAAACTTTATGAAAACTATAAAGATAAAGGGCTGGAGATTCTGAGCGTGTCTATAGACAAGGATGGCAAAGAGTGGCTTAAGGCTGTAGAGACAATTCAAATGCCCTGGAAACAGATACTATCACCAAACGCAGGAGCAGAGCTGATGGGTCTCTATCAGTTTAATATGATACCGTTTATCATCCTGATTGATAAAGAGGGTAAGATTGTGAATAAACATCTTAGAGGAGAGGCTCTTGAGACAGCCGTTAAGGCGCTTATCGGATTATCAAAATAGGTGGTGGCAACGCCATCTTAGCATCAAAGGCCGGTTCGCCGGCTTTTGTTGTTACATTAAGCTCCATAACATCTCTTGCGCGGAACTCGTCGAAAGAGTATGGGAGCCCGGCAAGTTGTTTGATTCTTTTAACAATGAGTTCCCTGCCCGGTGCATTTATGTATTTGATATTGTTGATCATAAGAGATCTCTGCTCCGGCCTAAAGACACCCTGGCCGTAGTAGTATCCTCCCTCCCAGGCACCTACATAGGAGTAACCCGTAACCCCCACAAAGTGTTTCCAGATAATCTCGGAGAGGTTGTTTGTCAGATCTACATTTTTGAAGTGGTTAAAAGATTGCCATTGACGGAGTGTATTCTTTTCACTATCTGTTATGTATCCCACATTAGTTACATACTCATCTGCAAGCTTGCCGAAACCGTGCCCTCCCGCCTCGTGCTGCACAAGACCGCGAAAATCGTAAGGGTAGTTCAATTCAGATACCGGAGCAATCGCAATTGCAGCACCATCGGAGTAGAGACGGCAGGTTCCTCCGTAACGACTGCTGTTGGCGATTACTGTTATAAGGGTATTACTAAGGCTCCCCACAGGTGCTTTTTGAGCATATGTAAAACAGGTTGTATAATTTACAGTCATTGAGGTAACCGGGTAGGTTCCGGTGTATTTTGTCTGGAATTTGGTATCTACGGTGGTAGTTAGGTCGCTAATTCCGCTCTGTGCAGATACCCCATACACAACATAGACAGTAAAGTGGTTTCGGTATGTCTTATAGGGCTCTATGGCAAAGAAGTGCTCTACTGCGGCATTGATTGTGTTTATATATTTGCCGCTCTCAATATCTGCCCTGTTAAAACCATCCCCCAGAAAGACCAGTTTTACCCCGCTGCCCATAGTGGCAATCTGCAAAAGAGTGTAATCGCCATCATTTATTGTATATCCGGGATCGGGAGGATCTTCGGGATCTTCACCCGGATCTTCGGGATCCTCCTCTCCTCCCAGGCTTGGATCTGTCCCCTCTTCATAGATTTTATCAAAAAATGCGTATCCCCACCCGGTGGTTGTTTTATAAGCGTTAAGAGAGCCTACAGGCATAACAAGGTGAGCAGCAGCATCAATTCCGGTAAAGACTCCGTTTAGAGCGAATGGGGTTACAACTCTGGATATAACCATTGCCAACCGGGAGCAACCTGCGAAAGCAGAGCTGCCTATACTGCTTACAGATGCAGGAAACTCCACCGCTGTGAGCGACGTGCAGTTAAGAAAAGCCTCTGCTCCTATAGATACAAGGTTTGAGGGGAATTTTACCTCTTTAATCTTTTTGCCGGGTGCAGATGTGCTTTTGAATGCATTGTCCGGAATTTTATTGCTCTCAACTGTTGCCTCCTCCAAATTGAGATACTCCAGGTTCGACAGATTATCTCTTAGAAATAGAAAATCTGCAGCAGAGATCTCTCCCTCAACCTTTAGCCGGGTGACAGAGGCCCTCTCTGCGGCGGGGATAATATCTGCAAGTGCTTTACCATTTGGGTTATAAACATAATACCCCTCAAACCCCGATTGCCGGATACGGAGAGTATCTTTAAAGAGATTATTTACGGAGGCAAATATGACACTGCCCTCTCTTATGATGTTTGTGGAGTTTGCCGCCACAGCAAATGAGTGGCTGTTATTGACCAGCCCTTTTGTCTTTATCTCTGATATCCAACTTACTCCGGCAGAGAGTGTGACATTGTACTGGATGTTGGACTGAAGAGTATAGTTGATTGTAGCCCCTCCCTTCTGGACGACAAAACTCTTTACAGGCGAGAAGATGATGGCATCTCTCTGTGCCTGAACAATTGTGAGAGTATCGCTGAGTGAAGAGCTGTTATCCTTAAAAATAATCTTGGCACTTCTGCTGTCGTAGGTTTCGTTTGCCGCTATAGTAAATTGGTGCAGATATGTGGTGAGGGCTTTGGTGTTGACCTTAGTTACCCAACTTACTGCCGGAGGCAAAAGTATGGTGTAACTTATGTTTGAACGCAACTCTACAGAGATGGAGGAGGCAGAGCTTGGCACATTGAAGATCTTTTGAGTAAGGATAAGTGCATCTTTCTGAGCCTGATTTATGGTAAGGGTATCTGAGAGGGTCGAGTTCTTATCTTTAAAAATAATACGGGCAACTCTTTTGTCGTAGGTGTCGTTTGCCGCTACAGCAAATTCGTGAAGAGATGTACTGAGCGCTTTTGATTTAACTTTTGTCACCCAATTTGCATCTGCAGGGATAATAACGTCGTAGCTAATATTGCTTTTTAGTTCTGCAGATACACTTCCTGTAGTGCTGGGGAGGCTAAAGATTTTTTGGGTCAGTATTAGAGCATCGGTCTGTGCCTGAGTTATTGCAACTGTAGAAGAGAGAGTCTCGGCAGTTATTATTATTTGAGTGTTCCTGTGGGAATATGTTTTATTTGAGTCTGCTGCCACCCTTACAGTGCCATTCCCGCTCCCTGTGGCCGGAATACCAATACACCATCCGTCACCCCCCATCACCCTCCAGGTTGTGTTGGATGTTATATTGATTATATAATCCTCTTTGTTCTCAGAAAAATTGATTGACTCAACAGAAACCGAAAGGGTAGGGTCGGGTTTGCAGCCTGTATTAAGAACAGCTACAGACAACAGAATCCATACGGTATGTTTCAGCAACCGGAACATATTAAAACTCTACTCTATTTTCAACGGTTTTGCCCCAGAGCCCTCTGTTTCTGACTCTGGCCTCCTGCTGCCTCTTTAGAAAGAGTTCGGAATATTTTACATTGGGTGGGAAGGTCATAACCATTGCATAACCGCTCGCTACCAGATACTCATTAATGAAAGTTCCGTCGTCCAAATAGGCGTAAGCGAGAATTCTCATATACTGATCGTACTTGTTTACATCATACTCCAGCCTTACTCTTTTATTGAGGATATACTTGGTCATAAACTCTTTTGCCTCCTTTCCGTAGTAGCCAATCTCCTTCCTCCCTGTCTTTCTTGACTCAGGAGCATCTACACCAATTAGCCTTACTCTGGCGCCCTTCTTTGACCCGTCATCTATCACAAATGTATCTCCATCTACAACTTTGGTTACAATATAGTATTCGTGGCTGGTTTTATCTGCCTCTTTACCCCCTTTCACAGGGAAACACGAGGTTGCAGACAACATTACAAGTGCTGTAAAAGAAAGGGAGAAAAGCACCTTAAATAATCTGGTCATAATTTTGAAGATTCAGTGTTATTATGTGGATTACTGAGTAAAGGTAGTAAGTTCTTTTAGAACCTCCACGCAACTACTCTGGAGATTTTATTGCCCCTCCCTGTGGCTATTGTCCTAACATCGTTAGCTTCTGCTCTTTTCAAAGCAGAGTAGATACCTTTAAGACTCTCCTTTTTTGAGATGAGTGAGGTGAACCAGTGGCACTGTTGTGCAAAGTCTCTGCTTTGAGCAACCATCCCCTTAACGAAATGCTCCTCACCGCCCGGGCACCATAGTTCGTTGCTGCGACCCCCAAAGTTGAGTATAGCTTCTCTCCCCACCGGTTTGTTTAGATTACTCAGTTTCTTGTGTGCCATTTGAGCAGCCTGCTCTGCAGATGAGTGGAAGGGGGGGTTACATATCGTTGCGGCGATCTTCTCGCCTCTTTTCAATATCCCGTTAAAGTAGCTCTCTCTGTCGGTTTGCAGACGGATCTCAATTTTTCCGGACAAAACAGAGTTATTCCTGACAATAGCAGCAGCAGACTCAACAGCCACAGGGTCAATATCTGTACCTATAAACGACCAGCCCCAGTTTACACACCCTATTATCGGGTAGATGCAGTTTGCCCCTACACCAATATCTAGAATCTTAATTCCTGCTCCAATCGGTACAACTCCGTTGTTCCCCTCTGCCAGTAAATCTGCAATAGTGGCTATATAGTCTGCCCGGGATGGAATAGGGGGGCAAAGATAGTTGCGGGGAATATCCCAATTATCAACTTTATAGTAGTGTTTAAGAAGAGCTTTGTTGAGCATCAAAACTGCTGCCGGGTCGAAAAAATCTATTGTACGGTTGTTGTGTTCGTTGGTGAAAACAAATCTGCTCAACTCAGGAAAGCTGACTGTGAGCTCCTCAAAATCGTAGTTGTTGATCTTTTGCACGTCTAAAAAACAAATTGGGTGTGTATAGAGTCAAAACGGGTGTGTAAAGAAGAATCTTGCTCCATCTTTATAGTCTGAGTCAATCCATATCTTCCCCCCAAGACGGGCAATAATCTGTTTTGAGATAGCCAGCCCAAGTCCGGCCCCCTGTTTGAAGTTGTTTAATTTACCGAATCTTTCAAAGAGAAGTTTGTGCTGCTCCCTTGGGATACCGGTACCGGTATCTGTTACCGAAAACAGCAGGTAACCTTTATCTTTGGTTACCACCTCGTACTTCAACACTATGACCCCTCTATCTGTGAATTTATTTGCATTTGTGAGCAGATTTAAAAGAACCTGTGAGAGCCTGTGAGAGTCGGTGCGGATAATAATATCTTTTGAAGCCGGTTCAAACCTGTACTCCACGTCAATCTTACGAAGATGGGTAATAGTAGCAAGCACCTGTTCACAAATTGAATTTATGTCGGTCTCTTTAAAGACAAAGTTAAGCTTACCTGTCTCAAGCCCCGAGAAGTCAAGAATATCGGTAATAAGGGTGAGTAGCAGTTTTGAGTTTTGAGTAATAACATTGCTCATATCTTTTCTCTCCTGCCCGGAAAACTCCTCCTCTGTGAGCAGGTTAGAAAATCCTACAATAGCGTTGAGTGGGGTTCTTATCTCGTGGCTCATATTTGCCAGGAAGGCAGATTTTAGCCGGTCGCTCTCCTCTGCTCTCTCTTTTGCCTCCAGTAGCAGTTTGCTATTCTCCTCAAGCTTTTTCCGAAGTCTCTTGTTGCGACCGTATAGGATAGAGAAGGTAATTATGAGAATTATAAGAATAAATGTTATACCGGAGATTCCGTAGATATAATTCCTGTACTTCTCAATTCTGGGGTCTGTAGAGTTCATTATACTACTCTGTGGAGGGAGCCGGTAATCTTTGATTGCAAGATTATCGAGTTTTTTTCTATCGAACTGATAAACCCCTCCGGATGTTATAAACCTAACGGAGTCCCGCTCTCCTTTATGAAAAGAGATTATTTGCTTTACAATTGTGCCGGCATTTGTTCTGTAGAGTGGGATAAACCCTCCTATTGCTACGGAGCCAATTCCTGTTCCGGACATTGAGAAGACAGGTATGTCCGGGTTCTGGGAGATAAGATCTTCCAAAGAGTTCCCCAGATAGTATTGCCCATCTTTGTTTACCCTCCAGGTTGCAATCAACAAAGCACTTCTTTTTGGGAGGTCACGAATTATCTCCTTCATATGAGGCAGATAGTGCTCTCTGCTGTCTAAGTAAATATATTTGAGAAGGGGAAGATTAGGAACAGTTTTTTTAAAAAGAGCTTTTAGAGATATTCCTCCGTAGGTGTTATCTGTTAAAAATACAACATTCTCTGTTTCAGGAAAGAGAGACTGGATAAGCTCAATATTCTTATGCGGATTGTAAACATTTATAATACCTCCGGCTATGGATTTGCTTCTCATTTTCCTGGACATATTTATCCAACCGGGCTCCCAGAACAGGTTAATAGGCTCTTCGGGAAGATCGATTCCGTTAGAGCTTATAAAAGCTCCTAAGAAGGGAATGTCATTGGGAAGAGTCTCCTGGGATGAAATAGCAGACCACGCCTCCTGCCCGATAGCAACAATTGCTTTTACGTTTTTTTTCTCATATTTGGCCAGTAAGCGGGATACTCGCTCTTTCCACAAATGCGCCTCCTCATTAAAATTCTTTACTCCAAGATCCTCAATTAGTA
>JAUYTH010000291.1 GCA_030695165.1 Bacteroidales bacterium | reverse complement strand
AGGCGCTCTCTTTTTGAATTCTTTCGTTTAGCTCTTTGATATTTACGGTTTCCATATCGAATGATTTAGTATTTTTGTATTTACGCTTAAAGTTTCTACAACCTGCAAATTTAAGATATTTAGTTAATAATGCGATTCTTTCTTTTACTATCCTACAACGGCTCTGCATTCAACGGCTGGCAGAGGCAGATAAACGGTCCGTCTGTGCAGGAGCACCTGGAGTTTGCCTTCTCGGCCTACCTTCGGGAGAAGATTGAGATAACCGGAGCCGGCAGGACAGATACAGGTGTTCACGCCATAAATTATGTTGCCCACCTGGACTCTTGCAACGACAGTCTGACAAAAGAACAGCAACTTCTACTTTACAAAATAAATGCCATTCTTCCATCCGGCATTGTAGTAAATGATATTTGTCAGGTTTCTGACAGTTGTCACGCCAGGTTCGATGCGGTGAGCCGTACCTACAAATATTTTGTACACACAAAGAAGGAGCCATTTTTGAATGAGTACTCCTGTTTCTTCCCCTATGAGCTGGATATAGATGCAATGAACCTGGCCGCTGCGATGTTGCTTGGAGAGAGAGATTTCACATCTATGGCCAAACTTCACACAGATGTTAAGCACCATATCTGCACAGTAACCCGGGCAGAGTGGCAACCACTCTCACCACTCAACATTTCAGGCCCTGACAGGCACAACTCCCCCGGCGTCTTTGAACACAACTCTCCCGGCGTTTTTGAACACAACTCTCCCGGCGTTTTTGAACACCACTCTCCCGGCGTTTTTGAACACAACTCTCCCGGCGTTTTTGAACACCCAAACACATTTTGCTTTACAATAAGTGCCAACCGTTTTTTGCGCAATATGGTAAGGGCAATTGTGGGCTCCCTGCTGGAGATTGGCAGGGGAAGAGAGAGGCCGGAGTGGATTCTTGAGGTGCTGGACAAAAAGGATAGAGGTGCCGCCGGCAGCTCAGTCTCCTCTCACGCCCTATTCCTAAGTAGTATAGAGTATCCCTACAAAATATTTTAAATAAACATAAAAACCATCGCATTATGAAAAACGAAATCCAACAAGGAGCACCGGCAGGGGCAGTTTACGGACTTGGCTTCATAGGGGCAGCAATCTATTTTATTATTCAGGCAACCAGCTTCTGGACAGGAGTCCTTGGAGTTTTAAAGGCAATAGTATGGCCTGCAATTATGGTTTACGAACTATTCAAGCATATTGGTGTGTAATCAACTGTTAGTGTTTTGCGTAAATACTTGTAGATTAATAGATTAATTTTTGAGTTTTTCTCAATTGCCAAAATCCCGATTTCTAAATACCTGTAAACCTGATTGTTTCACATAACACTGCCAGTTAAAATTGGTGTAACATTTGCTGTGGGCTCTTCGTCTAAGAG
>JAUYTH010000288.1 GCA_030695165.1 Bacteroidales bacterium | reverse complement strand
ATCTTATACTCTTATTAATCTGGAAGTTTCCTATATCTATGATAGAAAATTCACCTTTTTCCTCAAATTGAACAACATCTTTAACTCAGATATAATATATCTTGCAAACTATTCTATGCCCGGAATCAACGGCGGTATAGGTATAGCTATAAAACTCTGATTAATTGACATTTAAATCATTAAAAAAACCTGATAATTCTTGAATAATTATTAGGTTTTTTTTACTAAAATCACTATCTTTGTCAACTTTAAAACGTAGTTAATAAAGATGAAGGAAAATGAGTCTACTTTGGCCACCGGCCATTATTCCGCAGACAGCATTCAGGTACTGGAGGGATTAGAAGCGGTTCGTAAAAGACCGTCAATGTACATTGGAGATATCGGATCGAGGGGTTTACACCACTTAGTTTACGAGGTAGTAGATAATTCAATTGATGAGGCTCTTGTAGGCTACTGCTCAAACATAGATGTAATAATCAATGCAGATAACTCAATTACTGTTTCCGATGACGGAAGAGGTATTCCGACAGGTATTCACGAGAAGGAGGGCCGTTCGGCTCTGGAGGTAGTACTTACGGTTCTACACGCAGGCGGTAAATTTTCCAAAGACTCATACAAAGTTTCAGGTGGTCTTCACGGGGTTGGTGTATCCTGCGTAAATGCACTATCAATTCAGCTTATTGCTGATATCTACCGTGACGGCAAGCATTTTCGTCAGGAGTACAGCAAGGGGGTTCCTCTCTATCCTGTTATGGAGCTTGAAGATTCCGACAAAAGAGGAACAGTCATTACATTTAGGCCGGACCCTGAGATTTTCGTTTTGAGTACTGTCTACAACTATGAAATTCTCGCTACACGTCTTCGTGAACTTGCATACCTTAATAAAGGAGTAAAGCTCACCCTTCGTGATTTAAGAACTTACGAAAACGGCGGTCAACCTAGCGAAAACGGTGATAATCAAGAATTCCGTGAACGTTCAGATACCTATTTTTCAACATTGGGGCTTATGGAGTTCGTGGCTTATCTGGATGGCACCCGCGACAAACTTACCGAAAAACCGATCTATCTTGAGAGTGACAAGACCGGAATTCCAATAGAGATTGCAATGCAGTATAACTCCGGGTTTTCTGAAAATATACACTCTTATGTAAATAATATCAATACTATAGAGGGAGGTACTCACCTTAGCGGCTTCCGCAGAGGTCTTACAACCACTCTTAAGAGTTATGCAGATAAAAGCGGAATGCTCTCAAAACTAAAGTTTGAGATAGATGCTGCCGACTTTCGTGAAGGGCTTACAGCAATTATCTCTGTTAAAGTAGCCGAGCCTCAGTTTGAGGGACAGACTAAAACCAAGCTTGGTAACTCAGAGGTTATGGCTGCTGTATCTCAAGCTACAACAGCTGCCCTGGAAAACTATCTGGAGGAGAATCCACGCGATGCCAAGAATATCATTGACAAGGTGATTCTGGCAGCCACTGCAAGGCACGCCGCCAGGAAAGCGAGAGAGATGGTACAGAGAAAAACTGTAATGTCGGGATCTGGGCTACCGGGCAAACTTGCAGACTGCTCAAACAGGGATGCTACAGTATCGGAGGTCTTTCTGGTTGAGGGGGATTCTGCCGGTGGTACCGCCAAGAGCGGAAGAGACAGAAATTTCCAGGCTATTCTTCCTTTGAGGGGAAAGATCCTCAATGTTGAGAAGGCTATGGAACATAAAGTATTTGAAAACGAAGAGATAAGAAATATCTACACAGCTCTGGGAGTAACCATAGGAACAGAAGAAGATAGCAAGGCCCTTAATCTTACCAAGTTAAGGTACCATAAGGTGATAATTATGACCGATGCAGATGTGGACGGAAGCCATATTGCAACCCTCATCCTCACATTCTTTTTCCGATTTATGCAGGACCTTATAAAAAATGGACACGTATATATCGGGACACCTCCACTCTACCTTGTTAAGAAAGGTAAACAGGAGCAGTACTGCTGGACAGAAGAGGAGAGAAAAGATGCCATAGAGAAGATCGGTAAAGGGAAAGAGAGCGGAGTTCACGTTCAGAGATACAAAGGTCTCGGAGAGATGAATGCTATTCAGCTTTGGGACACCACAATGAACCCGGAAACAAGGATACTTCGTCAGGTGAATATAGATAATGCTGCGGAAGCAGATAGAATTTTCTCAATGCTGATGGGAGACGAAGTTCCGCCAAGAAGAGAATTTATTGAAACTCACGCAAAATACGCAAATATTGATGTTTAGCGTTCTAAAAAAAGGGCTTTTATTGCCGGTTTTCTTTATTCTGTTTTTCAACAGTCTGGAGGCAGCATCCGTCAATAAGAGGAGAGTAGTGGTGTCAGAAGAGGTTCCTATTTCTGTTATCACTCTTCCACCCCCCCCTAAATATACTCCCCAATATAGCCCATTAATTTTTGGCATAGACACAAAAAAAGAGATAGTTCCCATATCTGATTACCTCAGAGCTATAGAGTTTACTGAGATGCCGGAAGAGTACGACATCTGGAGCGACACCAAAATCAACCCCTATCAGGTTAGTCTGGTAGATATGAAAGATACCGTTAAGATTGACCTTAGCACCTACTACCATCCTTCCAGCAAATATGTTACATCCAACTTCGGGTTCAGAAAATGGAGGTTCCACTACGGGATAGATCTTAAAGTCCACAAAGGCGACAGCGTTTATAACGCATTTGACGGAGTGGTAAGAATCACAAAAAGAGCGCGCGATTACGGATATTACGTTCTTGTAAGGCATTTGAACGGGCTCGAGACTCTCTACGCTCACCTTAATAAGATAACAGTTAATCCCGGAGATACTATCAAAGCCGGAGCAACAGTCGGGCTGGGTGGAAGTACCGGTCGCTCCACAGGTTACCACCTACATTTTGAGATCAGGTATCTGGGTAACCCTATCAACCCCAACGATCTTATAGATTTTGAAAAATTTACCATTAAGAACCAGATACTCGCTCTTAATGCACAACACTTTGAGTATAAAAAAGAGATCGACAAAATCCGCTTCTGGACAATTCGTAGTGGCGACACCCTGGGCAGGATTTCTCAAAGAACAGGAGTATCAATTGCAAAACTATGCTCGCTCAACGGTATTAAACGTACCACAATTCTGAGAATAGGCAGGAGATTAAGATACACATAATCAATCATAAACTATGGATATTTTTGAAAGAATAAAAAATGACCAAGGGGGTCCTCTGGGGCAATACCGTAAGAGAGCTCACGGCTACTTCGCATTCCCTAAGCTGGAGGGGCAGATTCAACCCAGAATGACGTTTAACGGAACAGAGGTACTTGCCTGGACCTTCAATAACTATCTTGGGCTTGCAAATCACCCAGAGGTAAGAAAGGTAGATGCAGATGCTGCCGCCAAATGGGGTCTCGGGTACCCTATGGGTGCAAGAATGATGTCCGGTCA